>JAYUSZ010000064.1:0-15071 GCA_043755435.1 Bryobacterales bacterium
TCATTGTAGGGCCGCATTGGCGCTGGACCCGTCCAGGTTTCGTAGTCAAAATAATCAGGCGGGGCCGTGTCTGGAGGATTCGCCGTGGCCCGCATATGGTAGTAGCAGTAAATTTCCACCACCCCAATTTTGCCAAGTTTGTTTTCCCGCAAAATCCGATCCCGCGCTTCAATCAAATGCGGTGTCGATCTGCGTTGCGTTCCAACCTGGACAACTTTCTTGTACTTCCGCGCAGCCGCCAACATGGCATGGCCTTCGTCAATGTCCACACTAATCGGCTTCTGAACCCACACGTCTAAGCCACCCCTAACCGCGTCTATCATCGGCAGCGCATGCCAATGATCGGGAGTGTCAATAATCACCAAGTCCAGATCTTTTTCAGACAACATTTTTTGATAACTGGAATATGTGCGAGGCTTCTTGTGCGACGCCTGGCGCGTGGCCACAATTTCGGCACACTCAGCCAGCATTCTGCTATCCACATCGCATAGCGAAACAACTTCCACCGGAGCCACCTGTATCAACCGAAGCAGGTCACATTTGCCATACCAACCTGATCCAATCATTCCCACACGCCGCACTTTTTGGTCAGCCAAAGCTTCAGCAAAATTGGAGCTGGCAAAAACACCGGCCGCCCCAGCAGATAAAAATTGTCGTCGATTCATGAGTGCCTCTCAGATTCAATCTAGCGAAACATCAGCGGAGCAAGTTCATTCAAAAGGGTCCGCCAAACAGTATAAGTATGCAATCCTTCCATCGTACGAAAAGTATGGCGAATGTTGTGGGCCTTCAGCGTTTCAGATAATTTAGTGGCACGCGTGATAACCGGATCCTGCAGTCCGCAACCAATGTAAAAATGCTTTATTTTATTGTTGGCTTGATTCGGATTTTTCAAAACATCCGCAAACTTCTCTTCAAAGTCCGGCCCAGGTGCAGAGCTGAAAACTCCCACAGTATGAAACATTCCCAGATGGCTTAGGCCGATGTGCAACGAATGCCCTCCCCCCATGGAAAGTCCCACCAACGCCTGATTATTGCTTCCCTTGGAAATCCGGTATTTGGATTCAGCAAAAGGCATGACATCTTCAATTAGATATTTTTCAAACAACGGGGTGTTCTTCGCTTGCACCTCACGCGGTGAACCGAACGGAACGGCGTGCGTGTATGGCATCACCACAATCATCGGTACGGCTTTATTCTCTGCCAGCAAGTTGTCGATGATGAAATTCGCGTTGCCCGCTGTGGTCCAACCGGCTGCTGTATCGTTGCTCCCATGCAATAGGTAAACAACCGGGTAACGGCGATTCCCACTCTTCTCATACCCCGGTGGCGTGTAGACCCAAATCGGCCGGGTTTCACCATTGATCGCCTTTGACTTTTGCCAGTTGATTTCCACCGATCCATGCGGTACGTCTCTCACCTGCCAGAAAGCCGGTTTATCCCCGGACACTTCCACCAAGCTCGCTGATGTCCGGCTACGAAGTTTCATGCGCGGATTCACCGGATCAGCCATTGCCACCCCGTCCAGCACAAAATTGTAGATGTACATTCCAACATCCATTGGACCTTCCGATATCGCCCAAACCCCGTCCGAGTTCTTCTTCATCGGTTTCTGTGAACCAGCTGGCATCCAATCTCCAGCCAGCCCAACCTCAGTTGCTTTCGGAGCGCGGACCCGAAATGTAACGCGGCGGTCCGCTTCAATTTCTGGCGAAATCACAGTATCTGCAGGTTGAGCATAAATGCTGGCCAGCACCATAAAAGGAAGTAGGATTCGATGTTGAAGCTGCATAGACATGGCATCCATCATATCCTTGAAGGTATGCAAATGTTTTTGCTTTTCTTAATAAGCTGCACCATCGCCTCAGCCGCAGGCATCCCTACTGAGGAGTTCGCCGCCCGTCGCGCAGCTCTTCGCAAGTCTTTAGATACCGGAGTTTTCGTACTAGTCGGCGCATCCGATCATGAAAAAGGCGACGGTAGAACCGGCTTCTTTCAGGAAGCCAACTTTTATTACCTCACAGGCTGGACCGAACCTGGTGCCGTCCTTGTAATGGATAGTGAAACCGAAGTTTTGTTTCTTCCAAAGGCAAATCCAATCTCCGAACGGTACACAGGCAAGAAGCTCACGGCTGAGGATCCTGCTGCGCGAACCGCAACAGGATTCACCCAGGTCATGAATATTGACCAGTTTGAATCGCAACTTTTCCGCCGTCTGGAAAAGCCCCGCAAAATTTATGCCGACTTTTCGAAACCAGGATCAGAAAAGTACAAGGGTGTCCTGGCTCTCCGCAAAACAGAAGATGCCAAGCCACTGGTTAATGTCCTCCGTGCAATAAAATCCACCAATGAAATCGCAATGATCACCCGTACCACCGATATCTCAGTGGAAGCGCACAAAGCTGCATGGCTTCGGGCCAAAGCCGGTGCACACGAATATCAATTGGCTGCGGCAATGACCAATGTGTACTTTGAAAATGGTTGCGAGCGGAGTGCCTATCCGCCCATCGTCGGGTCAGGCCGCAACGCCACCGTGCTTCACTACAATAAAAACGCCCGCCGCATGGATTCCGGCGAACTTGTCTTAATGGATGTAGGTGCCGAATGCTCCTACTACGCCACCGATATTACCCGCACCATTCCCGTTAACGGCCGCTTCACCCCACGCCAAAAAGAAATTTATGAAATCGTATTGGGAGCCCAGAACGCCGCAATCGCTGCCGCAAAACCAGGCATGACCATCAAAGGAACCGATGATAAGAGCCTGCAGAAAATCGCCATGGATTACATCAACTCCCATGGCAAGGATTTGAAGGGCGATCCGTTAGGCAAGTATTTCACCCATGGCCTTGGACATCACGTGGGCCTTGATGTTCACGATCCATGGGAACCAACAAACAAACTCGAAGCAGGCCATGTAATTACCATTGAACCAGGAATCTACATCCCCGAAGAAGGCATCGGAGTTCGCATTGAAGATACACTGCTGATCACCGCAACCGGTTCAAAAGTGCTCAGCGACGCTCTGCCGCGCGATCCCAACGTCATTGAAAGGTTCCTTGCGGTAGGCAAATAGTTTCCAATGACGGCCAGAGGAATTCCAGCAACCACCTACAGCTTGGCAATCGCCGCAGCCGTCGGTGTAGGCTTGCTTGCCTCTGCAACTCCTCTCGCCAAACGCATCGATAACTACGCAGTGGATTTCCTGTTTTCCATGCATCCACCTGGTCCATGGCAAACGGAGTCGTTGATTCTGGCCCTTGACGACGCATCCTACCGCCACATGGGCGGCCCCCTTCATCTCCGTCGCGAACTCGCCAAGGGCTTGACCATTCTTGCCGCAGCCAAACCAAAAGTAGTCGCAATTGACGTGCTTCTGGCCGATGCCGCGGATGCCAACGAAAACCAGGAACTCGCCGCCGCATTCGGCGCTTGTGGCAATGTTATTCTTCCTGCGCAGTTGTTGAAATCCGGTTGGGAAGATCCACTTCCCTTATTCGTCAACAATGCCACAGCCATTGGCCACGTCTCCGCCGATGCAGACTACTACGATGGCGTTACCCGTCACGCTCCCCTGGAACGCGCATTCGGGAAAGACAGGCGTTGGGCACTTGCCATGGAAGCGTACCTCAAAGCTCATCACATCGCCCAGGTTGAGGAGTCTCCCACAGATATTGCTTTAGACGGAACAATCATTCCCGTCAAACGCTCTGCCGAAGGCCGCAGTTTGCGAGTTCGATTTATTGCCCCCACCGAAGGCGGCATTTCCGCCATCCCTCAAATAACTCTAATGGAATTGATTGAGGATCCAACCAAAGCCAAAGCCGCCGCAGGTAAAGTTGTGTTCGTCGGTGCCACCGCTCAATCCGCCATGCGCGACCGCTACATGACGCCTTATACAAAAATGACGCCCATGCCCGGTGTTGAAATTCACGCGCAGTTGTATGAGACCATCGCGAGTCACCGTTTTCTGGTTGACGAAAATCCTTCGTTAGGTCTGCTCCTTGGTATCGCCCTGGCCACTGCCGCTGGTGCAACGTTCTTTTTCCTTTCCGGATTCCCTGCTTATCTAATTGGCGGATTGCTGTTGCTGGTTGCCCACGCAATTCCTCATCTGTTTTTCATGCGTGGCATAGTGTTCCCTTACTTCGCCCCCGTGGTCATCACCTGGCTAAGCGTTTTCATGGCAGCCAGCTTTGCCCACTTTCTGACCCGCCGCCAATTGCAAACGTCGGAATCAGAAAAATCCCGCTATCAACAAGCCATCCATTTTGTCGCACATGAAATGCGCTCGCCTCTGAGCGCCATTCAAGGGTCCAGCGAATTAATGACCCGCTACAACATGAATGACGACAAGCGAAAACAAATGGCACAAATGATCAACGCGGAATCAAAGCGCCTTGCCAAAATGATCCAAACCTTTCTTGATGTGGAACGCCTTTCCGATGGCCAGATGCAGCTCAAAAAGGAACCATTCTCGCTGACCGATCTAATGGAAGTCTGTCTCAGTCGAGTTGCGCCGCTTGCCGACCGAAAGCAAATCGTGATTGCAAGCGAACCCGCCCCCACACTTGTCCTTGAAGGGGACCGCGAGCTAATGGAATATGCCTTCTACAATCTGCTGAACAACGCCATTAAATATTCGCCTTCCGATACCCGTGTTAAAATTAGTACATCCCTCCAAGGTTCCGTCCTGCGTCTATCTGTTAAGGATGAAGGCATTGGTATGGACGAAAAAGAACTGAAACAAATTTTCCAAAAATTCTACCGCACGAAAAAAGCGGAAGCTTCCGGCGAAGCGGGCACTGGCATTGGCCTTTCCATCGTGAAGCAAATTGTCACCCATCACGGCGGCCAAATGGAAGTGACTTCACAGCCCGGTCATGGTTCCTGTTTCACTATTGTCTTGCCGGTAGGAGGCGCTCAGCAATGTCACGCATCCTCCTAGTCGAAGACGATAATTCACTCCGCCTCACAATTTCTCAATTCCTCGAGTTTGAAAACTATGAAGTGGAAGCAGTTTCCACCACGCGTGATGCTTTGAGGCGGCTCACTGACGGAAGCTATCCCATTGTTATTTCCGATATCTATCTGGACGAACGCTCCGGCATCGACGTATTAAGCGCCGCCAAAAACGCTAACCCCGAATGCGCTGTAATTCTAATGTCCGGCCGCGGCAGCATGGAAACCGTGATGGCCGCCACGCGAGGTGGTGCCTTTGATTATTTGGCCAAACCCTTTGAGCTGGACGACCTGATTGACGTTGTCCGCCGTGCCGAAAAATCCTTTGAGGCCGACGAGGAAAAAGGCGTCTGGATTGACGATATCCCCGACACAGACATGATCGGCAGCTCCGCCGTAATGATGGATATTTTCAAAACCATCGCCAAAGTTGCACCAACCACCGCCACTGTTTTGATTGAAGGTGAAACCGGCACCGGTAAAGAATTGATTGCCCGCATGGTCCATCGCTATTCGCCTCGTGCTGAAAAACCATTCGTCGCTGTTGATTGTGGTGCAATCACCCCATCTTTGCTCGAAAGTGAACTGTTCGGCGCCATGCGCGGAGCATTCACCGGTGCCGACCGCGATCGCATCGGGGTATTTGAATCCGCAAATCAAGGCACTGTTTTCCTCGATGAAATTGGCGAAATCGATCAAGCCTTTCAGTTGAAGCTATTGCGCTTTTTGCAGGAGCACGAAGTTCGCCCCGTCGGCGCATCTAAATCCAAACCTGTTGATGTTCGCATTGTCGCCGCTACCAACAAGAGCCTTCGAAAAATGACTGAGGAAAAGCGATTCCGCGAAGATCTGCTATTCCGTTTGAACGTAGTTTCGCTAACCATGCCACCTTTGCGCGAACGTCGTGGCGACGTCCCACTGCTGGCCCAAACATTCCTCGTCCGCTACAACGAACGGTACGGCCAGACTGCGGAATTGAAAGAAAGCGGAGTAAAGGCACTCACCAGTTATCTGTGGCCAGGGAACGTTCGCCAGTTGCAGCATATGATGGAGCGCATGGTGATCCTAACACCGCAAGGCAGAATTGACGAAGCAGCCGTTAGCGAATCGATTCATGCCATGGACAATCGTGAACAGGCAAGCGAATCTCTTGCCGATACCGAATCCGACCAAATTCGCAAAGTTTTGGTTGCAGTTGGAGGAAACAAAAGCCACGCCGCCAAATTGCTTGGCATTGAACGCAAAACCCTTTATCGCAAACTTGAGCGAATGGGCATTTCCTAAGAATTCAAATATTTATTGGGCACGTTCCGGATCGGCGCTTTCTTGCCATTCAGCTTTTTGTAGAGAAAAGCAATGTTGCTGTAGATGTCTTCTTCGTTCCGTTGAAACTGTTTTATGAGTCCACATTGTGTATAAGAAATCGGAGTGACTTCAAACAAGACAGTCTCCCATTCAAATCCGCCGCCCCACACCAGTCCCTTCAAGCGAACGTCTAATTTTGCCCCGGCCTTAACCAACAGTTCCATCATCGGCCGGCCAAAATTCCGATGCTGATTCACAGTGTGGAACAAAGGAGTGTGTCCGCCAAATCCGTCAACATCCACATCCGCGCGCGCATTAACGTTGGCACCAGCTTTGATCAGCACTGCCGCGCATCTCACCGAATTGTATTCCGCACAAATGTGCAGCGCAGTTACTCCCTTAAGCGACGTAAATGTAGACTCCATATAGAATCTCCGCTTCAAATCAGCCGGCCTTAAAACACGCCGAAGCGATGCGGCATCATCCAGAAGAATTGCCTTCAATACCGCATCTTCAATGTCAGCACCAGCATCCAGCATCACCTGCAAACACTCAGGAAATTTTGGAGACCGGAGATACATTTCAATCATCCATACAATCGGGAGCTTGCCCAGAATCGGTTCAGTTGGGCTAATTCCTGCAGCCAACGCTTCGCGAATCCCCTCTGGTGAGTGGCATTCAAAGTGACCAAGAAGATCGTCAACAGTCACGTCAAAAACTCCTTCTAGTTTTTATACCCCATCGACAAACCGGTGTCACCAGTAATGTAAAGATCCACCGACGCAGCCTCGCTTGATTTGTTCTCAATCACCAATGCCGTATCAGATTCAACCTTCACCGTGGTCTGTTCATTCGGCCGCACAATTTCTGGGGAATGCGTTCCACCGTTAATCGGCGCACGATATACCATCAACTCGTTCTTGGAAACGTTTTTCAATTTTACTTGAAAGGGACCGTGTTGATTTTTCCCCAAAATAAAACTATCTTGGGGCTTGATCTTAGTGTTCGATGTTATGGACTTGCAAGAAGCTGTGAAGGACAATAGCGCTAAGAAGGCAAAAACTAGTTTTTTCATTCGATTCTCTCCAGAAAGAGTGGATGAGAAATTGACCGGTATGATTCTTTAATCCTCTCTCAAAACTCCAGTTTCGGAACCGCTTGCTTACTACCAACACACCCAGCTTCAATGGTTGCCTTGAAATAGTTTTCCGGCCTCACTCTTGCTCCAACCATTCCCCTCAAGAAAGTCAACTGTCCGGTGTGCGTCAAAGCATCCGCAATCGGCCCTTGAAACAGCCGGTCGGCCGGAAACTCAACCTGCTTCCCTGAGGCCAGAAAAGTATCGAATGCTCCAAGAGCATTGAAAAACCGAGCCGATTCCTCTGCCCATGGCAACGGCTTCGAATCATGCCATTCCTGCCGGCCCTCCGCGAGCGAAAGCGCCCAATCAAACAAATCACCCATGTGCGCCAATATCTCAGCCGGAGTTCGCGATTTCTCGCTAGCCTTGAAATCTGCAAACGAATCAGGAGCATCATTCACAGCTTTTGCAGCGCGATACGCAAGAGTTGCCAATGTGTGGCGAAGTGCAATTTCCATCGTTCTATTCTAAGATGAACAGAACCAGTGCACAGCATCCGGCACGGAGCTTTCATCCATGGTGATGGTTATTCCCCAATCGTGTCGCCTCTGTCTTGTGACTTAAATCCGGTGTGAGGGCTATCCAAACCAGATGACAAAAACTGTCGCATTCCTTATTGTTCCCTTTCTTGCAGTGGCGCAGAATCCAACAACCGTCGCCATTCACAATGCAAAACTCGTAACCATTTCTGGACCCGCCATAACCAAAGGCACCGTTGTTATTAGAGACGGACTAATCGAATCCGTCGGCGAAAATGTTGCCATTCCTTCCGGAGCTTGGGTTATTGAAGGCGATGGCCTCACTGTTTATCCCGGCCTGATTGACGGACTCAGCACCATCGGGCTCCCCGCTCCAACCATAACCACAACCCCAACAACTACCCCGACAACTGCACCAACCTCGCCACCCGCACGTGGGCCCGAAGATCGACCGCGCACTACCAGTTGGGAACGCGCCGCCGACAAGTTACGCGCCAATGATCCCCGAATCGAATCCGCACGCAATGCAGGATTCACCAGCGCCGTTACTTTTCCCACCACCGGAATCTTCGCCGGCCAAGGTGCCATTGTAAATCTGGCTGGCGACAACATTTCTAAGATGATCATCGAATCCCCTGCCGGCCAATACATGACCCTCACCGGCGGTGGAGGTCAAGGCGCCAGCCGCGGCTTCCCCAGTTCTGGCATGGGCGTGTTTGCCTACATTCGGCAAATCTTTATTGACCTTGAATATTACGAAAAAATGAAAACCGCCTACCAAGCCAATCCTGCCGGAAAACAGCGCCCCACTTATGACCGCGCCCTGGAAGGTGTCAAAGAATCCGGCAGATTGCTCATGCCCGCTGGATCCAAAGTGGAAATCGAAAGAGTCAGCCGCTTAGCCTCCGAATTAAAAATGCCCTTCGTGCTGTATGGCGCACAAGAAGGCTATCGCGCAACTGCCCTTTTGAAGAACATCAACGCTCAGGTATTAGTCAGCTCAAAGTGGCCCGCGAAGCCAGTAAATGCAGACCCGGATGCAGAAGAATCCTTGAGAACTTTAGAAGTCCGTGAGAACGCTCCAACCACCCCCGCAGAATTATCCAAGGCCGGTGTGACATTTGCTTTTTACTCGGACGGCCAAACTCCCGCAGAATTTCTGAAGGGCGTGCGGACTTCAGTGGAACGCGGATTGCCGCACGACGATGCAGTAAAAGCTCTCACCCTTTCAACCGCGAAAATATACGGTGTGTCCAACAGGCTGGGCTCAATTGAAAAAGGTAAAATCGCCAATCTGGTGGTAACCAAAGGGGACTTGCTAAGCGAAAAGCCAGCCATTCAATACGTGTTTGTCGACGGTATTCACTATGTACCTTCCCCCGATGGCTCGTCAGCTCCGGTTCCCCCCACAGGCGGTACAGGCCGACGACCTCGCACAGGAGGCAATTAAATGAAATTCGCAATTCTACTATTCACCGCAGCGGCAGCATTTGCCCAGATCACGCTCATCCAAAACGCTACCGTCTATACAGTCACCAAAGGAACCTTTAAAGGCTCAGTGCTAATTGAAGATGGCAAAATCAAACAGGTCGGTCCCAGCATCACGGCTCCAGCCAGTGCGCGAATCGTCGACGCTGGCGGCATGCACCTCACGCCCGGTATCATCGATGCCCATTCCCACATTGCTGTCCAAGCCGGTGGTGTGAACGAAGGCTCCGTTTCCGTCTCCTCCATGGTTCGCATTGAAGATTTTGTGGATGGGGAAAGCGTCGCCATCTATCGCGCCCTTGCAGGCGGAGTCACTACTGCAAATATTCTCCACGGCAGCGCCAATGCCATTGGCGGGCAGAATCGTTTAATCAAAATGCGTTGGGGTAAGTCCGGTGCAGAGATGTTATTTGCCAGCGGACCGCCGTCCATCAAATTTGCCTTGGGAGAAAATCCGAAACGTTCCGGAAACGCCCAAGGGCCGCCGTCGCCCACCACTGTCCTCCGCTATCCAGCCACTCGGATGGGAGTGGAGGACATTTACCGTCAAGCGTTCACCGAGGCAAAAGAATATCAAAAGGCCTGGGTAGAATTCAAAGCTGGCAAAACCGCTATGGAACCGAAACGCGATTTGCGTTTGGAGCCCCTCGTCGAAATCATGGAAGGCAAACGCCTGGTCCACTGCCATGCGTACCGTGGTGACGAAATGCTGATGATGATGCGCGTTGCTGAAGAGTTCGGCTTCCGCATCGCGACTTTCCAACATGTACAGGAAGGTTACAAAATTGCCAAGGAAATGGCTGTTCACGGCGTAGGGGGTTCAGGCTTCAGCGATTGGTGGGCTTACAAAATGGAGGTGGTCGACGGCATCCCATACAACATGGCAGTAATGACCAACAAAGGCGTTCTGGCAGCAGTCAATTCCGACGACGCTGGCCTCATGCGACGATTAAACACCGAAGCTGCGAAGACCATGAAGTATGGTGGGCTCTCCGAAGAACAAGCTTTGGCACTCATCACAATCAACCCCGCGCGGCACATGAAAGTAGACGACCAGATTGGGTCCATCGAAGTGGGCAAGAGTGCCGACCTTGTGGTTTGGAACAAACATCCGCTCTCCAGTTACGCCGTGCCGCAAAAGGTCTTCATCGACGGCAACCAATACTTCGATCGTGATCAGGATGCTTCCGAAAGAATGGCCAAGGAAGCCCGCAAGAAAGCCCTCGAAGAAAAAGCTAAAACTACAACACCGCAGCAGAAGAAAGATGCCCCGCCCGCAAGGAGACCGCAACCCGATGAAGTTCGCTAACGTCCTATTCCTGACATTTCCCCTGTTGGCGCAAGAATCATTTGTGCTCCGCAATGTCACCATTCATCCCGTGACTTCGGCCGATATTGCAGGCGGTTCCATCTTCGTCGTGAATGGAAAAATCGTCGAACTGGGCACTAAAGTAACTGCCGCAAAAACAG
This sequence comes from Bryobacterales bacterium, assembly GCA_043755435.1. GTDB lineage: Bacteria > Acidobacteriota > Terriglobia > Bryobacterales > Bryobacteraceae > JANXSF01. Next base: position 10,846 of record JAYUSZ010000064.1, read on the forward strand.
TGAAGGTCATTGATGGTAAGGGCCTCCATGTCTACCCCGGCATGATTAATTGCGCCACTCAAATGGGTTTGAGTGAAGTCAGTTCCGTTCGCGAAACAAACGACACAAACGAAATTGGCGAATTCCTTCCCCAGGTGCGTGCCGTCATTGCTGTCAATCCTGATAGCGAACATATCCCCGTCACCCGCGTAAATGGAATTACCAGTTCCTTGACTCTACCCGCATCAATAGCCGAAGGTGGCCGTGGTGCTGGCACCGGTCCGCAAAGCATTCTTCGCGGTCAGGCCGCCATCATTCGTATGGACGGCTGGAACTGGGAAGACATGGCCATTAGCCGCAATGCTGGTTTGCTCATGCGTTTCCCGGCAATTGTCACTCGCAGAGCAGGCGCCAGCGAGTTCGCAGCAGCCACAGTCATCCCCTACACCGAAGCCAAAAGAACCTATGACGCCGAATTGAAGAAAGTGGAAGAATTCTTCGATTCCGCCAAGCGCTATCAAGCAGCGAAAAACGCCAAGGCCGCAGGTTTCAAACCCAATGTCCAGTTAGACGCAATGCTGCCAGTGCTCGAAGGAAAAGTGCCCTTGCTCGTTCCAGCACAGCGCGAACGCACTATCCGTGACGCCATTGCCTTCGCCAAGAAACAAAATGTAAAGTTGATCTTGCTCGATGTCGCAAAACCCGGAAAAGCCATCGATCTGATCAAGGAAAACAACATTCCCGTCATCGTCAGCAAGCCAACAAGCTTGCCCGAAGATGAAGACGATCCCTACGACGCCGCCTATAGCCTGCCAGGGCAATTGCACAAAGCCGGAATCAAGTTCGCCTTCGGAACCTACGATAATCAGTTCGCCCGCAACCTGCCCTATGAGGCTGCTTTCGCAGTTGCCTACGGCTTGCCTTATCTAGAAGCACTGAAGGCTTTGACAATTGGCGCAGCAGAAATTTTCGGAATTAGCAACGAAATCGGCTCGCTTGAAAAAGGCAAGTCCGCCGACTTCGTAGTCACCGATGGCGATCCCTTGGAAGTCCGGACGCAAGTAAAGATGCTATTCATTCGCGGCAAGAACGTCACCCTCGAAACTAAACAAACCAAGCTCTACGAAAAGTACATGAACCGCAAATAGGGTTCACACACCGAAACTCCGATACCGAGCCGCGACCGCAAGGGAGTCGGTCTACCTATCATTTCAACGCTCGGAATGGCATCGCTCACAGCCAAAGTGTGCTTCCATGCTCACATCTTCGGCTTGCTCTCCGCCTTCGCTTTCATCTTCGCCAGACCCTTCTCAAAATCGCCGCCAATCTCTTTTTCCATGTCCATGAATAGCGAAGCTGCCTTGCCCATCAGATCGTTGTGCCCATTCATCACCCAATTCACAGATGTGCCACTTCCCTCGGGCTTCAAAACAAAGTCTGTCTGATTCGTAGCCGTGAACGGTTTTATGAACTCCAGCTTGATCCCCACTTTTTCATTCGATTGACTCTCGGTAATTGTCATTCGACCCTCACCGACCTTGTCATTGCCAGCCCAATAATATCCAGCCCCAACGCCTGCTGCCGCGCCTTCGTAGTTCTTCTTCATCGCAGGATCCAGTTCCGCCCACGGCGACCAGGCGTCCCAGTTATGAAAGTCGTTGATAAGTGCAAACACTTCGCTTGGAGGTGCTGCGATTGTTGTCGACCGGCTTATCCGATAGGATTCTGGCCTCGTCACTATCAAGGAGAAAAGTGCTCCAAGGAGCACTGCCAATAGAATGAGAATCTTTTTCAACATGGGGTCTCAGTTTACTAATAGCTAAGAGTTCCTGCAACTTTTCTTTTGTTCAAGGGTTCAGCGAAGCAGTTGCAAAGATTAACAGAACGACATAGAATCAAAAAGCTTGCTCCGTGTGGACTTAAATATATGGTTAATAAAGCACTTTCGCTCATCGTCCTTGCTCTTTCAAGTACTGTTGTGTGCCTTGCGGCAGACACTAAGCCCCCTGAAGTGGCCATGTCGCGTGAAGCCTTGGACTTCTTTGAAGCTAAAATCCGTCCAGTACTATCGCAGCAATGTTACCGATGCCACTCCGCTGAAGCCAAAACCGCAATGGGCGGATTCCGCCTTGATACACGCGACGCAATTCGCGCTGGCGGCCAAACTGGTCCAGCCGTCGTTCCAGGAAAACCAGCCGCAAGCATTCTCCTGAAAGCCATTCGTCAAGAAGGTCCCAAAATGCCCCCTGGAGGTCAGTTGCCTCCAGATGTCGTCGGCAATTTTGAAAAGTGGATCGCCATGGGTGCTCCAGATCCTCGCGAAGCGGAAAAAGTGGAATGGAAAGTTTCCAATATCGACGTGAAGAAAGGTCGCGAGTTTTGGGCCTTTCAACCAGTCAAAAAACCAGCAGTTCCCACCGCAAAAAACAATTGGGCCAAAACAGATATTGATCGCATTGTGTTTGAGAATTTCAAGATCAAAGGTGTCTCTCCTGTTGCCGATGCAGACCGCCGCTCGCTGATTCGCCGCGCAACCATTGATCTCACCGGCTTGCCCCCAACCACAGAAGAAGTGGAAGCCTTCGTTGCTGATCGAAGTCCAAAAGCCTTTGCTGCCGTGCTCGATCGATTGCTCGCCAGTCCACGATTTGGCGAACGCTGGGGCCGTCATTGGCTCGATGTTGCCCGGTTCGCCGAATCCAATGGCCGCACTCGAAACTACCGTTTTCCCTACGCCTACAAGTATCGTGATTACGTCATCGAAGCATTCAATCACGACAAGCCCTACGACGTCTTCTTAAAGGAACAGTTAGCCGGCGATCTGTTGCCCTTCGAAAATGATGCCCAGAAGAAAGAACAAATCATCGCCACAGGATTCTTGGCCTTAGGTGCGCACGACCTCAACGAACAAGATGTAGCGCAATATCAAATGGACGTTGCCGATGAACAGATCAATGTTTTGACAAGGTCCGTCATGGGTCTAACAGTTGGTTGTGCACGCTGCCACGATCATAAGTTCGATCCCATTCCAACAACTAACTATTACGCCATGGCTGGGATTTTCCGCTCCACCGAATTGAAAACCGGGCTGGAACGTCGTCCAAAGAATCGCGTCAGTTATTTCCAGGAAGAACGGCTCATCACACTCCCTGAAGAAGTTAAGGTTCAACCAACCGCTGAACAGATTGCCAAGCGTTCCGAACTGATGGAAAAGAAATCCGACGCTGAACGGCGTTTGCTCCAAATGCAGCGTCGGCAAGCCATTGACAAGGTCCCCGCAATTCTTGCGGAAATTCGCGCCATCGATACGCAACTCGAAAAACTTCCTCCCAGCGCTGATTTCGCAATGGGTGCCGCCGAATCGAAAACTATGCTTGATTGTAAAGTGAACTTGCGCGGCGATCCTCACAAGCTCGGGCCGCAAGTGCCCCGCGGCTTTGTAGAAGTAGCAACCCCAGATGGCATGCAAGTACCCGCCATCGGCGAAGGTCAAAGCGGCAGATTGCAACTTGCTCAATGGCTGACAGACAAGCAAAATCCGCTTACATCACGCGTCATGGCGAATCGCATGTGGTATCAACTTTTCGGCAGAGGCATTGTTCGCACAGTAGACAATTTCGGCAAGATGGGAGAGATGCCCTCGAACCAGAAGCTACTCGATTTCGTAGCTGCCCGCTTCATGGAAAACGGTTGGTCCGTAAAGAAGAGTCTCCGGGAAATCATGCTCAGCCGCGTCTATCAATTGGCTGCTGAATACAACGAGTCCAACTTCAACAAGGACCCCGAAAACGCATCCTACTGGCGCATGAACCGCCGTCGTATGGAAGCGGAGGCCGTGCGCGATTCCATGTTGATGATCGCAGGCAATTTGAACTTGACGCCTCCAAAAGATACGCCCATCTCTCATTTACCCATGCAGACGCCTCTTAACGTGCGTTTCGGAAAGCTGGTGACCCGCTTTGAAAACAGTGCCAACTATCGCAGCGTTTACATGCCCATCTTGCGAGGTTATGTTCCTGGAATGTTCAACGCCTTCGATTTTCCAGAGCCCAGCGAAACCAAGGGTCTGCGTGACATAACCACTGTGGCCCCTCAAGCGCTTTACTTGATGAACAGTCCATTTGTTATGGAACAAGCCAAAAGCGCCGCCAAGCATCTTCTGGAAAAACCGATGGATGATGCAAAGCGCGTCGACGTCGCCTTTGGACAGGTTTATGGGCGTGCCCCAACAACGGCAGAATCGAAAG
>JAYUSZ010000065.1:0-14998 GCA_043755435.1 Bryobacterales bacterium
ACCCACTACATGTTTGTTTACATGGAGGCGAATGCCCGTTTCGTCCTGGGCGATTGTCTTTGACTTCCGCGATCTACATCTGGAGCGCAGTACACAACATGCACCGAGCAGGCACACCGCAAGCCCGAGCACGGTGAGTTGACGGCGATTGACTCCGTGTTTTACGACGGTTCGATCAAGGAGTAGCCGCCCCCACCCGTCTGGGAGGCTGTCGTTGAAGACGCCATAAAGGCCGTCGAAGACCATGTCTGGGCAGACGGAAACGCGCGGTTTGAGCAGCAACTTGAAAGGCGATATTTCGATACCGGTCGAGATAAAGGAAGGATCGTATTCGAACAGGATTTTCCGATTGCGGGCCGCCAAACACCAACCTTGAGCCGATCTGCCGTATTCAAATAGACGGTGAGTAGATCTGTGGGTGTGTATGTCACTTGATCCGGCCCTTATGGCTGTCGCCGGAAAACAAGTCCAACTATTTGCCGGACACTACACTAGCATTTTGGTTTTCCTTCAGTAAACGTTGCAAAAGGGTAGTTTGTGCAACGTGTGTCGCAACCGAATGAGTGAGCAACTACCAGTACCATTGCTATTGCTAGCAGAAGTTGGTGGTCGTTTGCTATACTCGAAGGGAAGTACATCCACAGGGGCCTGTGGCGCAGTTGGGAGCGCGCTTCCATGGCATGGAAGAGGTCGACGGTTCGAACCCGTCCAGGTCCACCAACTTATAGAAAAGACATAAGTTATCAATCTAAGCGTCAATCTTAATTTGGAGATTGATCGCTTCCATGGACAATTTATACCGACAATTTGTACGAGAGAGACAGTACCTTAACAATGTCTCACCGAAGACGCTCGAAGCCTATCATTGGGCTTGGAAGGCGTTTGAACCTGCCCTAACCGGAAAGACTGGACCGTGTAAGGCTGATGTGGTCGAAAGAATCGCAGAATTGCGGTCCGCCGGGCTTCCCGATTCCCATAGACAGGGTTGTGAAGGCTCAACAATGGTGACAAGGTGACGGTGGTGACAGCCTAATGAAGGATAGGCAACCCCTGGAAGGAATGTTCCGATTCCGTGGTGAGTTTCATTCGGGATGCGCCGCTGTTCAACGTAGGTTAAAAGAGATTGTTTTAAGGAAGAAACCGGCCCTAATGTAAGACTTGTGGGAATTCTACCGAGTTGCCAAGAGAGTTGGGAGATGTACAAATGGTTGAAGAATGGCAGGTTTCCAGCCGGTTGCCTCCTGAATAAACCCACCTTTGTCGGCCTTTTGACTGTTCCAATGCTTATCCATGACCGGAAGCATTACCCAATTCAGCGGATCACCGGATTGAACATTTACCGGCCAACTATAGTGAGTCAGAAAGTTAGGCGACTCGTACAGTCCGAATTGAAAGGGCATTGTTTCGGTGGCTGCCCCCCGGACATGCCAAGAGATGGGCACCAATTGGTTTTGATAATTTGCTTTAGCTTTAGCGGCCCACTTAGCGAGAAGGTCATCTGCTGATATATCATCTGGAGTGTAATCATCGCTGATAGGATCGAATGCGACTTCCCAGTAGGCAAGCAACTTGCCTTCCCGTTTGTGGTCGGAGTCTAGGCTAGAGAATTGCCAAGTGTTTAGCATTGGTATCAACCCTTTCGGTTTACGCCTTTACCTTCATTTCGTTTTTTTTCGTAAACTTTGAAATTGCTTTTTTCTTCGGGGCTGAAGCTCTCCCGAGAGAAGCGGCTGCTATTAGGGGGAACAATCGAATAGGCATGGTCGAAGAATCGGCATTTATCTCGCAAATCTAGAGGTCCTAAATGTGAAGTTTTTCCACAATGAGATTCGAGTCCAAATTTCACAGGTTTCAAACCGTCTTAGGGTAGTGCCTTCCTACGGCCCGTCACCACCGTCACTCTGCCACTCGCAAATTGGTTGCCCGAACAACGCTAAAGTTTCCTTCAGAGAAAGCCGATTATTCTTTGTCAACGGAAAAAACCCATGATTGAGGGAAACCTGATAGACAGAATTTAATGGTTTCCAAATGGCGTCATTACCGCAGGAATTCAACAGAGGTAAAAGAAGAGGAATCCCCATGAAAAAGACAGTTTCAACTATTCTGCTCCTTGTGTTATCGCTCCAGGTTCCGCTATCCGCCGGGATTGGTAACAAGAATACTATGTACACGGGCGGCACTCTGAGTATCAAAGAGATGTCTGAGGGCAAGTCCTCAACCGCCAACGAAAATGCCTTTATGTTTTCATACAAAGGCGGAAAGCTAATGATCCCCTACGACAAGATCAATGCCTTGGAATATGGCCAGAAAGCCGGGAGACGTATTGGTTTGGCCATTGCGATCTCGCCTATTGCGTTACTTTCAAAGAAGCGGAAGCATTTCCTCACTGTTAATTATTTGGATGATTCGGACAAGCAGCAGGCGGGAGTTTTTGAGCTTGGCAAGGATATCGTTAGAACCACACTGGCAAGCCTGGAAGCAAGGAGTGGTCGCAAAATAGAGTTTCAAGATGAAGAGGCCAGGAAGAGCGGCAAGGGAAATTGACCTTTAGGCACAAGATGGTGCTTTCGCCGATTATCGTAGTCGGTTATTTGTTTGCACAGCCTCCTCCGCAAATCGCTGTCCAAAACCAATTGCCTAGTTCCTCCAAGGTTTCGGCGGTGGAAACTGAGTCTTTGCAAAAGTTGACTTCTGCTAAGCGGATCTATGTGGAGAGTTTCGGGGAAGACAAAATCAGCAAGACATTGCAAGCGATGATTGTGGATTCTTTTGGAAACAATAAACGGTTCATCATAACGGAGAACAAAGATAAAGCCGACCTTTTTCTAAAAGGCTCCGCGTTGGAGCGGTCATCGAAAGAGGCCCATTCTCTTAGCTCCGCAACAATTGTGGATCTCGTCACGGGTATTTCCGACTCCCAGACCTCCGTAGAGACTGTCAATGAAGCCCGATTGTCGGTCAGGTTGGTTGCTAGAGATGGGGATGTGGTGTGGTCAACCACCCAAGAAAGCAGAGGGGCAAAATATAAAGGTGCCACGGCTGATGTGGCCGACAAGGTTGTGAAACAGTTGATGAAGGATTTGGGGAAAGTGGAAGACAAGAAGTAGGCCGTATTTTGCCAATTGGAGGCCGAATCTTTTTAGCCGTGACCACCGTCACCCTTTCACTGCGTAATTTCGCCAAGAGCAGTCGCGTAAAGGATTCTATTTCTTATGCCGATGTAATTTTTGGACGCGTGAACGTTTCAAATTCTCATCACCGGGCGGGGCGCGACCTGGTCCCGTTTGTTCAGACTTCTTAGCCGCCTCGCCGATGAGAACTTAAACGGTTAAATCGCCACACTGAAAAAATCCCTTATATATACATGGGGCTAAATCGGAAGCCGGTTTTTTTCTAAAATATTTTCAAAAATTCCCCGGCCCGCCCAACGTACCACGCGCGTTTCGCGTGGGTGGCGAACCTCAACTTTCTAAGTACCCAAAGGGGACCGGTGCCCCGGTCCTCGACTAAGGAACCTTCTTTTGGAAACTGCCTTGATTGGTCCGGGGCTGTTGGCAAATGCTCGAACTCTTCACACTAAAACCCCCATTTCGATCAGGGAATGAAGCCTTCGAACTAGCAATCATGGGCCACACAAGAATTCAGGTAGGAGCAAAGCCTTCTAGCGCTAGTTGATCTCTTCCCTGGAAGAAAATATTCACTATTTCATTCACTTCCAAATCATGGTATTCTAGGTTAAGATGTTTAGATTGAAGTAGTTATGTTGGCCTGTGGCGCAGTTGGGAGCGCGCTTCCATGGCATGGAAGAGGTCAACGGTTCGAACCCGTTCAGGTCCACCAAAGAATCAATCACTTACGAGTGATCTCTCCAAGTAAAACAAGCCTCTGCGCAACCCTAGCGCAACCCAGAATCGATCCCTTCAGAGGCTTTCCAGATGGAAGTGAAAGCATCAACACGGGCTTGGATTTCTCTATCAAAGCCGAGGTTGAAGTACTCGTTCTGCAAAGCCAAGTGCCGGAGCACGAGGTTGTGGGCTAACAAGATTGCCAGTCTGGCCTCGGACTCTGAAGACTCCTGATAGGAATTGACTCCTTCGTCAGAACGCTTGAAGCGCGCACCCAAACCAAAGCCAGTAGCGTGCGAGTGAAACGTGGGCGTCAGATAGCACGCTCCATATAGTGCCGATAGATTTATGTCTGCCTGTTTCGCCATGCTTGCCAGATCAACTCGCGTCCAAGCTTGCTGCGTCTTCGGCTGGCCGCAGGCCTTACAGATCGATTCCGCTCGGCTGGCCTTCACCCTTTTGTGCTCTGATTCTAGCGTGTCTCTCTTCTCAATGGAGACGCTGTCTTTGAGATCAGGCATGACCTCAATAGCTTGTTGCCATAGCTTCCATTTCTTAATCACATCATCTTCAACGAAGGGCCGCGCCTCGGACCGGTTCTTTGCGATATAGACAGCCGTTACCAACCGTTCGTACATTCCACGAAGAATCTTGTGTGCGCCGATCCCGTATCCATTCCCCGCGAGCACGAGTAATTCCCCGAAGTCATCCGCAATAATACGACCAAGACCAAATACAACGCGGTCAGCCATTACCCTGTCCTCGAATGCGATCACAGCCGGATCGTCCTCGGGTAGCTTCAATAGACGGTCCACTTCTTCTTGTGGTGGAGACGCCAACATTCGCAAGCTGACCTTTTTTAGCAAAACTCGTAGCGCGGGGTGATCGAGCAAGAATTCCTTATTAGATTGAATGAAGCGCTCTTGCGCTGGTCCACTGCCAACACCGACTGGAAGTACAGCAGGACGATTTTCATTTCCTTGGATCTGACTAAACGCCAACTTCACTTGCTGATAAGTCGATGACCGGAGCCACGAAGTAATCGGAATTGGCTCACTGTAGATACATTCCCGGACGGCAGCCTCCGCAGCCTGAGCGTCACGCTCATGCCGCAATCTGGCGGCCACAAGGGGATGCTCTCTTAATCTCTTCTCAAGTTCTGCTTGCGTAATATCAGCCATTTCATCACCTCACTTCAAACAAGCATACACACACGCACACACACATACAAGATGTGGTCGCGTAAAATCTTGACATGAAGATCTTAGCGTGATACACTGATATTCTATTAGTCGTTTGTACTCGATTCCCGAGCCTCAAGCAGTTGAGTGTCTGGTGGCTCCCGAGTGTGTCTGTGGGCCTGAAGCAAGTCGTCAGTCAGATGTAGTTGTAGTATTCGTTGATGAGCTAAAGGCGGAGGTGCCTATGGACAAATTGAGAAGTTATGACCTCGATGTAATGATCGGTTGGTTGAAGAAGCAAAGTTTCTTGTTGGTTTTAGGAATGTCGCTTTTTCATGTTGGACTGGCGTACATTCACACTCGGGATTCGGGTAGAGGCGACTAATACAAACGGTGACCCAGTGCACATTATGAATTTCAACAAACCCGCCTTCACCTTCCCGTTAGTGCCAACCGGATCTCTGATCAAGACCAGCAGTAAATTAGGACATGAGCTAATCGCCGGGCCGCTCGTGGGCGGGCAACAGGTCGTAGGGCACAAGGAACCGAGTGCGGGAACTCATGTCGAGTGGATAAATAGCGCAGCACTGCGGTATCAGTTCACAGAGATTGTAGCGCCGGTTGATAGCTACCACGGAATAGTTTCTTGGCAGCGCTTGGAACAACAACTTGGCAACCAGTGGGCAGGCCTCGACAACTGCCAGCACACTGCACGCCGGGCATATTATGGGAAACCTGACAGCCCCACCGTCAACGGTCTGGCAATTGTTGGAGGAATCGCGTTTCTGCTTTGGGCTGCGAGCCGCGACTAACACTACGCCGCTTTGGTATCCCGCAACGCGCCCAGGAAGTCGTGAAGGTCCGCGCGGTCCGGCGTCCAATTCTCCCGGTACCATAATTCGCGCGCGCCGGTCACGATTCCGAACCGCACCCATAGGAACTCCCGGACGGATTGATGCCGGGCCTTCAGCGTGACGCGGGCGCGATCAGCTTCACCGCGCCTCCACAGTTCGGCAGCGGCCATCCGTAGGGTCTCTGCCCATGTGTAACAGGCGTTATTCAGCTTCAACTTTCCGATTCGGCCCTGTTCAATGTACAGGTCCGTCCGATATTCAAAGTTGCCGTCTTTTGGGGAAGCCCAAACGGGGCTGTCCAATGGGGCCAACTGCTCCATCGTTTCCATTCCTTTTCTCCTGGATCAAATAAGTGAATACTCTTCCCGATAATGTCGCCATCAACTCCGGTGAACTGTTCTTCAAAACGGCCAACAGTTCACCCCACAAGTAAGACGGCACTGTTAGCCCGTTTTCCAAAATGCTGTCAATCTGCCCGGCGACTCGGGCCACATCGGTTCCGAGCGCCGTCAGAATGCTGGAATGTTGTTTGGCAGTCATCCGCCTTACTGCCGGTGGGCCGGAATCGTATCTTCACCGAGCGCCATCTTGCCTAACCCTTCGCCAATGCGCCGGGTGGCCGCACGGTTAGTCTGTCCGTTGAATTCCAGCCAACTCGTCAGTGCTTCGTTGTAGAGATCGACTACCTGTTGGAGCAGCGGTTGCGCCTGATCGGATTCGGCGACTGGAATCAGGTTCAACAGCTTGTTGTTCTCGAAAGCGCGCATGTCTTTCGACCGTCCGAAGTTTTCCACCCGGCACACATCCAACAGCACAAGTGACTGGGGCGTACCTTCATCGATCAGGTTTTGGACAGTGCGGTGCAGTTCGATGGGCGCCATACTCCGCACATAGGTAGCGAAGTTGGCCTTGAGTTGCGCCACTTCCAGCTTGCCCAGCCCACCGGAAAAGCGGGACAGGCAAGACAGCCTATCGAAGTACCGCGCGTTGAGCGTCCGTGCAGCCTGACTGGCGCGGTGCATTGTTTTGAGCACCGGCGGAACGGTTTCATCCAGAGATCGCCGGACTTCAAAAATGCGCGCGACAACTTGCTTCCCGTCATGGCTCTCGATGTCGCGTTGCAGCCGTTGATCGGTTGCGGTGCGCACGATGTTGCCGTTTGGCTGTTTGGTGCCGATTACCGGCTTGGTCGCGCCCGATGCCTCAGCGCGGATCTTCTCAATACGCTTAGTACCATCTGTAACTGCGACCGTGACGGCGCGCAAGCGGGTTTGCTGCGAAGGGAGAAAGTCCTTCGACAACCATTCGAGTGTGAATAACGGGTGGGGGCTTCCGGGCCAAGGCGTTTGCGACAACGAGTCATCAGCCGGGCCGAACGGGATTCTGGATTTCAATTCAAGCATGTCGGAATTCTCCAATCTCTTCTAAAGATCCGGGCCGGATGGCCCCTGGAGTTCCGTCACTGGAAGGTACACATCGCGAATCAAACCGACTCGCTCATGCCAGGAAACTCCGGCCCGGTCAAACAAAGGAAAGTACATCAAATGAACAATCTTAAATATACCTAATAGTTAAAAGACGGCATTCTTTTTTGGCCATTGTTGTTTTGTCATTATCGCAATTCGTCATATCTCGGAACGAGATAATCGGGTAACTATGGCCAAGGAAATCAAGAAGCCCATGACGCCCGAGGAAGTCTCGGAAGAGGCAAGACGGCGGGTCATGCTGCGGTGGAAGGACAAAACTCAATGCACGCCTGTAGTGCTAGAACTAGTGCGAATGGCGTGCGCTGAGGGTGCGACGGTGGGTAGCATCTGCGCCTATCTCGATATCAGCGAACGCAAGTTTTATAGCTGGATGGACAAGTTTCCCGAGTTCGCTGCAACCGTGAAAGCGGGCCGGGCTATAGAGCACGACAGGTTAGTAAATAAGCTCGTCAACATGGCATTAATGGGAAATGTCCCCTGCCTGATATTCGCGCTTAAATCCCGGCATAATTACGTCGATTCCGGCGTTGGGGCCGCAACGCTGGTGGAGAACAAGGTGAGCATCAACTTCACGTTGCCGGACGCTATGAAGCCGGACGATTACTTGAAGACGTTGACGGTATCGGCGGAAGTCATCCAGCCGGGTGACGCGGCGCGCGCGTTGGCGAAGCCGGGCGTCAAGGGCAAGGTCTTGAAGCAACTCGAAATGGAGCGGGGTGAATAGCGATGGCTGTTAAGAACGATGCACTGGCAAATATGGACGTTGGCCGGCAAGATGAAGCCATTAAGCTATCGTCCTTCCAACATCGCGTCTGCGCGATTCCCGAGGAATGGAACCTGGCGTTGACGGGTGGGCGCGGTGGCGGAAAGTCATGGGTCATTGCTATCTTGATCCTCCGGCATCTCATAAAGTACGGAGAGAAAGCGCGCGTGTGGTTCATCCGTACCGATCACGCCGGGTGTTCCGACATGATTCTCATCATGCGGGAGATATTCGGGCGCATATGGGGAAGTGCCGTCCGGTTCAATCAGCAAAGTGGCGTGTGGAGCGGGTTTCCTGGCGGTGGATACCTGGAAGTCAACCAGATGAGTTCCTACAACGAATATCAGAAATGGCAGGGTAGGTCCGCAACGTTGATCGTGGTGGATGAGTTGGGACAGTATCCCACCGACGAATTGCCGAACCTTCTGCGGTCCAACTTACGTGGTCCGGCTGAAGTTCCCAAACGAATGATCTTTGGTGCGAATCCGGCAGGCGTGGGCCATCACTTCATTTATCGAAAATTCATTTTGAAGACTACCTCATGGCGTCCATTCGAGTTGGATGATGCAACGTGGGTCAATTGCCCTTCGACGTTCCGGGACAATCCATTCCTCGATCAGAACAAGTATCTGCGGGACTTGATGGCATCGACGGCTCACGACAAAGAACTGGGCCGGGCGTTCATCGACGGCGACTGGAACGTGACGCGGGGTGGTGCATTCTTCGCCGGGTGTCTGGATGAGAAGCGTTCAATGTTCCCGCAGTGGCGGGTGCCGGTTGGCGTGACGCTGGCGCAATTCCTTCAGCCGAAAGCTGTGCCGGTTGGAGATGGCGTTATGTTGGCCGGGCCGGACGTGGAAAAGTGGCGATGGTTCCTCACGATGGATTGGGGCTTTTCGGCACCGTGCCTCACCTACTTGTGCGGGAGATCACCGGGTCAAGTGGTCGAGGGCCGGTACTTCCCGCGCGGGTCGATTGTAGTACTTGCGGAAGTGTCCACGGCCCAGGAAGGGCAGTTACATCAGGGTTCGGAAATGCCGGTGGCTGATGTGGCGCTATTGATAAAGGACACTTGCAAGCGGTACGGCGTAAGTCCACAGGGGGTGGCCGATGACGCGGCGGGCATCCGCAACCAAGACGGCGTATCGGTCGTGGATTCGTTCGCGGAGAACGGCATCTACTTCCGGGAAGCTGGAAAGGGTTCGCGAGTTGGCGGTTGGCAGCATATGCGAGAGTTGCTGAATGACGCCGGGAAGGTGGACCGCGCTGGACTTTACGTGTCGGACGCCTGCACTTACTTTTGGTCCACTGCGCCCTTCATTGGAAGGTCGATGAGGAATGTAGAGGATTGCGAGGGTGGGCAGATTGACCACGGCGTAGACGCGATTCGATACGGCTGCATTCAGAAGTCGAATCCTCATCCACAGAGGGAGTTCTAATGCCGACACCTCAAGGCACCATCGAAGTTTATTCGGCGGTAGAGGATTGCCCGGAGATCCTTGAGGCTTGCCGGGTCTTGCGCGTTAACGGCATCTGCGATGCTTGCGGGTCCAAGGTTGACCGGCTGCATGCGCCGTCCGTTTGTCACGGCTGGTATTGCTCGGACCATTGCCTCGTTTGCACCGGCACGGTTTCGATATCGGATGTGGAACGGGAAGCGATGGCCACGAACCGGGTACAGATCACTAATCAGGATTGGCGTTTTGCGCGTATCGAAGCGACCAAACGTGCACAGGAGCAAAGACGGTTGGCGGTACTGCGGGCTCAAGGCATACGTGGCCGTGCGTTCGTTACCTTCCAAGACAACCATCGCATCACCCGTCACTTCACGCACCGGACATTCCGTGGCCGTTATGGGGACGTTTGGGAACTGATCGAAAGCGGCATGACGGTGGCGGATCTTCTGGTGAATAGCAAAGACTGCGGAATACGTGGAGAGACGGTGCGGGACATACTGCGGAAGATGACGCACAAGTACCGCGTATTGACCATATCGGAGTGATTGTGGCCGTACTGGATTCAAGGGTATTGTTTCCCGGCTGGGCCAAGGTTGGGCTGCGTGATTCAGTGGACCGGGAACTAGGTCTGAGGGCCCGGCGCTGGCGGCTGGGTGGGTAAGCAGCGCCGCTAGGCTAACCCCCTTCACAACCTCGTAGTTCCTCGCTAATCGAATGAATCTCGCCGATCAACCTTCGCCCTTCGTCCTCTTCCATTTGCGCCAAGGTGGCCTTGATCGTGCCCTCACCTTGCGTTGCTTCAACATGAGTCATGGCTTTACGAAGGTCAATGTACCGTTGTTGAAGATCCAGAGGTAGGTCTTCCTTAGGTTGGACGGGATGAATGGACATGAAAGCGCTATATAAGCGGTCCTTCCATCCCGATGTGGCTGTCGCGAGTAACTCTACCGCCGTGGAAAACTTTTCCTTGCCGTAAGAAACGCCCATAGTTGGAAGTTAGTGGTATCAGGAGCCAATTCCTCTCATCCGGGTTGCGCTCGGGTTGCGCATAGCCCAAAGAGATCAGCTGAACCACATAGAATGTGGTATTTTGTGCTTCGAACCGCTTCCATAGATAGGTAGCGGTTTGGAAATCGTTTTTTAACAGACCGGCAAACCGCACATCCGCGCGTTTCTGGCCCTCCCGTAACTGCATGACCGGCTGAGACTTAACAGGGCACCTGGGTAGTTTTCGGGTGCCCCATTCCCCGTAACTGCGTGACGCGCAAGGGAAAACTAAGCCCAAAAAGCTGTCATACCTGGGTCACCTGGGTAAAACTACCACCCTGAGAGAAGTCGATCAAGTCTTTTATCCGCCTCCCGTCACGTATACAACCGGCTGGGGGTTTCACCCAGGGACCCAGGTATTTGCCACACAATCCGCAAGTAACCCTTTCTTAATCAGCCACTTCACCATGCAATAGCACGCACGAACTACCCAGGTGGCCGCCCAACTACCGCCACTCCTTGCTTTCGGTACTCCCAACTGAACCCGGCCCAGATATCCTCGAAGGTGACCATGGCGAAGTGACCGGGGACATCATCCGACCACACCCGATTGCCCTTCTCGTCCTTGTACTTGAACAGCACTTTCCAGTACGAGTCTCCAGCAATCGGGTTATAAATCAGCTTCACCTCCACTGCGGGCGTTGGTTCGGTACCCTGCATTTGTTCAAGAGTTGGTTGCTTCATAGCGACTATGCTGAATACACGATCTCTAAGGGGATTCAATTTGTCCTTGACGAAATTCTTAGCACGGTCTTGACCCTGCCCCTCCAATCCCGCTGCAATCTCAAGACCGCAGTTATCAGCCATCTCTAGGATCTGTGATGCCTTCATCCGCACAAACGAAGGATTACCATTGCCACATCCAGGCGGATACTTGAGCCGGTGTGCGGTGAGACAGTGTATGAACTCCGAAGTCTCTGTCTCTTGTTCGTCCACCAGACGGTCTTTTGGAGAATCCAGGAAACCCTCAATACCGGCAACGTCGAGAATTCCTCCGATCACATGTGCCCAGTCTTGGAAGCTGGCGAACGCTTTTCTTGATTTGGGCCGTCCTTTCTGCATCCAGGCCCGTGCCAGCGTGAAGATCGCGGCGATGATCGCGGCGCGAACACCAGGTTCCTTGAGCCAGGGAAGAATATCGGGATGCTTGAATTCAGCACGCTCAGTGGGATCGGCCATTTCAGCATCAATCCGAATGTCGATCAGACGCCTTCTGAGATCCTTGGAGATTTGCGGATTGTTTCCAATGAACATCCATACAGCGCGATTGGGCACCAGCAACATTACATTTACCCCGAGTTTGCGGCCCTTGTAGCTCCCGTTCGATGTTAGAACGGTCGCCAGAACCGGGCTGCGTAATGAGCGGCAATCGTCGTAGAAACAGAAATCAACCCCGGTTAATAAATCCGCCAAAATTGTCTTCTGCCATTCCGCATTCTCGGACGGAGCATTCTGCGGGTATACCTTATCGCGCCCAGTTTTAAGGAAGATTGCTGCGTTTGCTAATAGCGTTGCGCCCGTACCCTGAACGGGTTTGGTGATGAAATGGCCGGGCGTATCGCCGTCGATTAGCGAACGCAGCAAGGGCAGTATCAGCAGCGCCAGTGCGTGTGCTTTATCGCTGGCGTGAGTGAAGGGGATATCGCAATATATCTCTTCAAGTAGCTCGGATGCATTTTTGATATCTCGCTTGGTGGGCCGGTCATCGATAGCGGGCAGGTTGACTTCCGGGTAGTGGCAGAGCCGGGTCACTTCTGAATACCCGGGAGCATTGTAGATGGACCCATCTGGAAGGATGACCGGCGTCGTAGTAATGCCCGCGATTGGAGGTAAGGCAAACTGATCCGGCTGGCATTGGAGTATGTATTCGGCGGTTCCCTTGCCAAGGTTGGCGGGGACAACCGATCCATCGCGCGCGAACTTCACAAAGTTCAGTTGATGATTGAGGGCCTGTAACAAGGCGGTGTCTTTGCGCAATGTCTCAAGCTGATACTCATATTCGCCCTCGAACCCTCTGCGCAGGACTCGTCTAGGACGCGCAATCTCACTTCCGAACCGGAATATGACGGGCTGTGAATCACGCCGCTTCTGCTCCAAGTGTTCCCTGACCGTCTCCGCCAGAATCTTATCGGGTTGGTTAATGAGAATGGCATCGCGCAACGCTTCTTCTTTCTGCGCCTGCACGATTCGCTCTGGCAACTTGTACTTCTTGTTTTTGCGGGCGTGATGAGTGATAGACTCCCAAAAATAGTAGTGAGGCTTGAAGTTCCTCCAGAACTTCTCCAGATCGGATTCCCATTGACTTAGTTTCTTGCAATAGACCGTCTTGAACTTCGGAGCGCGGCGGGACCATTCTTTCCAAATGGAGAAGTAATAGTCCTTGGCTTGTCTCAGCTCCCCCAGTGTCCTCAGGGCTGCGCCAACCTCCCACCAGCAGCCGGGTGGATTGTTGCCAGGCTCATAGTCATCCACCAACTCAGCCGGTATCGCATCGAGCGCGGCCTGCAATTCCTCATCGGTGGGAATGATGAGTAGCGTCTGGTCGCTTGGCTTTATTGGTCGATCAGCCTCCTGCGCCTTCGTTAGTTCGCCCTTACCGTCTAGCAGCGCCTCCATCCATTCGGGCATCGGCGCTATTGCGGTTCCCGGATTCTCGAACTCGTATGTGCCTCCAGATTCATGATTGCTGCCATGCGTCACTACATACCCACCGGCACCGCGCAAATCAATGTTCAATCCGAGGGGATGCTGCTTACTAGGATCGTCCGCTTTGAAGCTCTTCATCGGGCGTCGCGTTAGGTAATAGTAGTGTGTTCCTCCTGAGCCGGTTCGTAGCTGGAGCGTCTTGGGAAGTGGGCCATATTCGTTCACCAGCGTCGCCAGCGATACATTCCCCACCTTGCTTTCGGCAACATCAACGTCCACAACAGCGAGATACTTGTGATCGCTTGTTGCGTGCGGCGATACATGACCCGTCGCAAGGCCGATGTTGTACTGCTCGTTACGCCACAGTTGGCGAATTCGGTTCTCATCAGTGCTGGCGTTCTTGAATCCGCTCCCGGTAGCGGGATGCTTGCCTGACGTGCAGCCCGGCTTAGGGCATGAGCAGCGGCCACCAACGATGTAGTGACAGGGGAAAACTGGAAAGCCCAAGTTGCGCTCCAATTCAAGCGCAATTGCGAGGCGTCCTTCATTGTTCAATTTACGTGTGATTTTTCCCATGGCGTTGTATTGGCCATGGCGGAATGTTCCGGCGTGCCGGGTGGAATAGCGACTCAAGCTATCCTAGTGATGGAACGTTGTTTTTGAGTCAGCCTATCCAAGGGCCAGACGGAACCGAGGCGCAGATTTGATGGGTCTGCGCCCTTAGTTTTCCGCCCGTGCCGATCCCTCCAATGATTTGTTAAGATCGCGCGGTTGTTTCCGTTTGGCGGCCATAGCTACTTGCCCGCCTTTTCGCCGCCAGCATTCCGCCGTTCACGCCCCGCCTGACTCGTCACCCCGTCGATGGCTAGGCCGCTTCGCACTTGCTCCACGAGCGCTTGTGGTGGACGGCCCTTGCGCCCGATGAGACCCTTGTTCCTTTCGGCAAACGCGATAACATTGGACTTCTTATAACGGACACGGTTCCCAACTCTGCCGAAAGTTGGACCGCGCCCGTCAACGCGCCACAGTTCAACCGTAATCTTTGCCACCTTTAGATACTTGGCAACATCTCCGGTGTCCCACAGTTCCTCAACTGGCTCCGGCTTGTTGAGGTTAACCATCTTCATCTGTTCCAGAACGGGTTGCAGCAACGGCATGACCTGCCTCTGGAAAGCGCGCTCCACTGCATCAGCGACTGTCTGTTCAAAACTCATGCGAATCTCCGTGACCCTTTTTCAGGCCGGTTAGACGTTCGCCGCTGGTAGGTAGAAACGCGAAAAGGCCCCACCTAAGAGCGTGCAGGTATGCGTAGCACTCCGGGCAATGCCCGGTTCGAAAAACGCTTTGCTTACCCGCACTGCTTTCAGGCGGGGCCTCTCGAAAGAAACCCTCGACCAAGGCATTAGACCCTATGAAAAGGTTTGCCTAATCTCGCCCGTTAATTTCAAGAACCGAGGCGTCCCAACAAGCTCCCTGCCAGAAACTTTAATTACTACGTCCTGGCGCTGCTTGCGGCCCTCATTGGTCCACGGGAAGGGCGGACTCCCATTAGTATACCGTTTCACGAAACCAACGCAAGCCTTGTTTTCTGGGGCTTTTGGCCATTCTTCCAGGCATGACGCGGTACCTTCTTCCAAATGATGTCGTATATTGAATTGACGTTAACGCCCAGCGCCTTCAGCAGGAACGCCGTCATGTCATTTTGCTTCTTGGCGAGA
>JAYUSZ010000066.1:0-5747 GCA_043755435.1 Bryobacterales bacterium
CGATTCGATATGGCGTTGAATTTGTAGGTGCAAGTCAAATGCTATACGCTAGCGATCACCCTTGGGTTGACCCAAAAATGATCGCGGCGAACGTAAGGAGCCTCGGACTGTCGAGTGCACAAGAGTCTCAGATCTTCTCAGGGAACGCAAAGAGGCTTTTCAGTCTATGATCCGCCGGACCTTTCTTGCGCTGCCAGCAGCCATTGCCGCAAGTACCGCGCCCAACCGGCTTCGCTATTCGATTTGTAGTGGCGCATTTGCGGGTCAATCGCTTGCGGAAATGTGCCAGTCGGCAAAACGATGCGGCTACACCGGGCTCGAGTTGGAACCAGGCAACATCTCCGACGACCCTGCTTCATTGTCAAAAAGCGATCGAGAAATGCTCCGCAAGATGATCGCGGAATCAGGGGTGGGATTTGTTGGCCTCCACGGCTTTTTACGCGTTCCGAAGGGAATGCACTTAACAGGGCCGGATGCTGAAATCCGTAGCAAGACTTGGAATTACTTTGATCGCCTCATCGATCTCGCGGCTGATCTTGGCCCCCATTCTACAATGGTTTTGGGGCAAGCACGCCAGCGAGAAGCAATCGACGCGGTCACGCGGAATGAAGCGATTTCCCGGATAACGGAGGGACTGGCCAAACTCGCCCGTCATGCCGAACGGCGTGACGTCACTATTCTGCTCGAACCACTGGCGCCACACCTGTGTAACGTCATCAACACGTTAAGCGAGGCCGTCGCGATCATTGAACGAATCGCAAGCCCGGCAATCCAATCCATTTTCGATAGCCACAATACCGCAGGAGAAGCCGAGTCACCAGACCAACTTCTGAAGCTGCACCACCGCCATATCCGGCATGTCCACCTAAACGAGATGGATGGCCGGTATCCAGGGAGCGGACAATTTCCATTCAACAAGGTCTTGGGAACCCTGCGCGACTTGAAATATAAGGGATGGGTTTCTGTCGAACTCTTCGATTTCAAGCCGGATGGAGAAACCGTTGCCCGGCGATCCATTGAGTACCTGCGAAGTGTTGAAGGAAACCGATGAAGCGAACAGGAGCGCTGCATCGGTAATTCGACGGCCAACAACCGGTTGGGTCACTCAAGAAGTCTAGCGTGTTGGCAGTCTGGAAAATGAGCGAGGAACGCATTTGGATAAAGTCTTCAATTGTCTGTTCCCAATGCTGTTATGCGCTTTAAGGCTGATAGGGGAAGCGATTGATTTCCCGAATACACGCTCCCAACGCTTCTAGCATTGTGCTTCCCCAGCCAGTGGCTGTGTAAGGAGCAACTTTTTGGTTGGTCTGCTTGTCAGCCTGCGCAAAGAATTGCATCACACCCAGAGCGGGTGTGAAAGTTTCCTTTACCGTGATCACCATTTCAATTTCAGCCCCGTCCTGAATCTTCTTCATAGAAAAGTAGTGCAACTGTGCTAACTGTTCTTTGGGATCTGTTTGGGCATATTTCCAGTCGCTCATATCGCACCATTCTATCTGAAGTGTTGCAATATGAGTGAAACTAGGTCTTTGCGAAGTAGAGTGAACAGGCCCGCTCCAGATCTCCGGGTGTGGAAGTCACTTGGCGGCCTTCGTAACTTGCGATCGCCGACAACAGATTACAAATATCATTTGGATAACAGGCGCGCAGCTCCGTGCGGCCTTCTCGCAAACAAAGCTTTCTAACTAATTCAGGAGTACCAACATCATAGGGCACCCCGCGGCTGTAAAAGACACGTTCAAAAATGTTGTCGAACTGTTCGGAACGCACTGCTTCGACAAAAATCTTGTTGTGGATGCGCCGCAGAAAGGCTTCGTCTGCCAAATCGCTGGGTTCAAGATTGGTTGAGAACACCACCATCAGTTCAAACGGGATTTGGAACTTCACACCATAGCGCAACGATAAGTAGTCCACACGCCGGTCCAGAGGCACAATCCAACGATTCAAGAGGTCACGCGGACTGATCAATTGCCGCCCAAAGTCATCGATGATAAAAATGCCATTGTTGGCCTTCATTTGAAGCGGAGCCGAATAAATCCCCGACGAATCGTCCAGTCGCAATTCCAGCATCGCTGGTACCAATTCACCGCCAACTACAATGCAAGGCCTCTTGCAATAAATCCAACGCGGATCCAACTTGTTGTTTTCGTACGGCAGCGGTTCATGCACCACCGGGTCGAATAGACTAATAATCTGGTTGTCCACTTCCACCGCATATGGAATCAAAACACCGTCGTCGTAGATACGCAGCATCCGTTCCGCCAAGCTGGTTTTGCCGTTCCCTGTTGGGCCATAAACGAAAATGGAACTTTGCGAAATTAGCGCTGGACCCAGTTGGTCCAACATCCGGTCAGTAACAATCAAGTCACTGAAGCATTGCCGTAGAATACTTCGGTCAATGCTAATCTGCGCGGCTTGAGCCTTCGTCGCCTGACAATAATCATCCAGAGAAACAGGACAGGCACCGGCGTACTGATTCAACTGCCAGCGCTCAGCGGCGTATTGACGTCCGGCCTGCGACAGCACAAAGAAATAATCATTGCCGCGCATTCCTTTCACTTCCACTTGTTGCTGACTTCGCATCTGCCGGAAAACAGCATCAACAATAGGAAGTGACAACCGCAACTTAGTGCTGAGATTCTCAAGCGTGCTTTGCCCTTCAATCAGCATGCGACGCATTATAAGATCGGTAACTGAGTTTTCTGAAATGCCGAGGCTATCGAAAGTTTCGGGAACTGGGGGGAAGAAGTTTTTCGGACCTTGTACTGACATTTTTGCTCCTGAGGACTCTCCCTTTTATCGGCTAAGTCAGGAACGTACTTTAGCCGGCAAATCCCGGGTCGGCCTCGTTGCATAAAAGATCCGCCGCCGGTGCTCCGTTTTGCGCGAGTTCCTCAGAAGTCGCTATTTACGCACCGCCAATACAGAACCCGTAGGATCTAGAACCACCTTCACTGGCGCGGCTGTTACTTTGATCTCAAACTCAGCCTCTGTGCCATCAGTGCGAATCCACTCAATACGGCTTTTCACGCCTCGTGCAAACTGGATTTCTACAGGCACCAAAGTTGTGAAGGTCTCCTCAACATTTTTTTGATGAATGGAACCCACCACCTTCAGTGCAGTGCCTTTCCCTTGCAGTTTCCATTTCAGCTCCAGTTCTGGAATCCCTGTGCCGTTCACCCAGTGCTCGAAAAAGTCCTCCAATTTTGAATCCCCCATTTGCTTTGGAAGATGTTTCGCAGTCACTGCCCGCAAATCGGAAGTGGCAAAAGGCTTCGCTTCAAAAGTAATACAAATTTCTTTCAAAGCGGCAAAGAAATTTTGATCCCCCATCCTGCGCCGCAACATATGCAGGATCCAAGCACCCTTCTCATAAGTGATCGTGCGCCAGGCGCTCGGAGCTTGTGAATTTTCCAGCCGCAGTCCCAATTTGATGGGCCCCGTGCTTTCCATTGTTTCTCCGGAAGGCAGTTTACTCAACAACCGTTTCTTGTACTCATCCAGCACAGAATCAAAAGCCTTCACGCCTTTCTTGCGCTCCAACTGAATCAGGGCGGAATAGTTAGCCAAAGCTTCCATCATCCATTCGTCATTTGCCCCAATTGCTACCACTCGATTCCCCCACCACTGATGCGCCACTTCGTGAGCGTGCAGCAACTCAGTATAGAAAAGCTGAGCCTGTTGATCGCGCACTCCGGGCGGCAATTCATCCCGATTGAGATACGCCAAGGTTGACAGATAAATCATGCCTGGAAAGCCTTGGCCGAATGTTCCAGGGACTGGCGAAATTTCCAATTGGGGAACGGGCGGAGGCCCGAAACGATCACGGAACATGGAAAAGATATCCACAATCTCCGTCGCTAACCTCTCCGCCCGCTCGAAGGGGTTGGCCTGCGGAAGCCGCTGTTCCAAAGGTGCCGGGAGTTGCGCGTTCGCAGCGCGCCTTGGAAATGGGGACGGCAACGGTGGGGGCAATTCCGATGACGATCTACGACTGAGGAAAGCCTCCAATTGCTTATTGGCGAACACCTCCACGCTCAAACCTTTTAGCGATGCCGCAGCTTTCCCATAGTTACCCAAGTTGAACCCCACCATACGAACCGGTTGCTGCACGCGTCGCCTGGTAATCCTCGTGCCTTCTTCCGTGCGGTCTTCAACTAACGTCCCTGCCGAAACAACTTGAAGATTTTTGGGATAGCGAAACGTCAAATCGTAGGGGACGAACTGAACTCCACTTTGCGGATACCAGGACCCGCGCGCCCCTACATAAAAAACACCATTTCCCGCTGGACGAATTACATCCGCTTCGTGCTCAAACAAGATCTCTGCTGTCTGGCCCTCCACCAACGGCTCGCTGGGGATAACCACAAACACATCACCATCGCGGCCGCGAATCAAATTAGAGCGCAGACTCTCCCGCTGGAAGAATTCAACATCACGGCCATTCAACTTTGCCGAATGAATGCGCACTTGTTTCGAACATTCGAACTGCATCAAACGGGTTGCTTGGCCGGTTGCCTGAAACTTGATCTTAGTCGAAGATTTCAATTTAAATTCTGGAGTGATCTCCGCTTGAATATCAAAGTTTTTTATCTTGACGCCAGTGCTCATGTCCGGCTTAGGTGTCAGTCCCTTGCGAACCGAGCGGCCGGCGAAGCTAGTCCAAACATCGAAGTAAGCTGTGTCATTCCGGTAGGCAACCTGCCCTACATTTACTTGATCGTGAGCAGTGGGGTCATAGGCAATATCAAAGTTACCCAATTTAGAACCTGCCGTCGCCATAAAGAATAATCCTCGCTTCGGGCTGTTCAAAATCAAGTCGGTGACCAGCCGAATTTCAAAACTCTTGAAGAGGTTTTTCAGCAGGCTATTGTATTGGCTTGCCAGCATGGTGCCCATTTCCTGACTGGGAGCCGTACCGCTTTCTTTCACCGACGCTGCAAGTTCATCCCCTGTCTGGTCGGTGAATAGTAACAGTGCACCGCGGAAATGTTCATCCAAATTAGGAGCACCAGTGAATCGCGCAAGCGTGGTGCGCTCTGCGGCATCGGGGGGGACCACCAGCACTTCCCCATCACCGGCTTCGTTCTCCGCATAGAAGTAGGCGGCCATGATCTTGCCTTCCACGGGACGGGCAAACAGCAAGTAGCCGTCGGTAAGGTAGATGCGCACATCCTCCCTCTCAAGGCGGATGTTTTTTACACGAAAACATTGTTGAGGATCAAAAGTGGCGGCGTCCAGATCTTTGGACAGGTCGTGGGCGGTGGGGGTTGCTGCAGACAGCGGGAGGGCCCGCAAAAGCAAAGTCAAGGCGGCTATGGATGGTACGTTCAGCCGCCTCACGGGATTAGATAAACATCTCCTCGTCTTGCGTTGCATTCGTAACGGAAGGGCGTTGCGATGTAACCAGACTTGAGAATGCGGCGCGCAATCCAGCAGCCACACCCGATACTTCCCGAATGGGTGTCAAAATACCCTTGTGCACAGTGTTCACCGTGCTGTTGACCTTATTCAATGTGTTGTCCAACACCAGTTCCGCCTTAGCCATGTGGATTTGTGCGCGGGAGCCAGCATCCGTCATAGCCACATCAACGCGAGCCATTTGCGATTTCGCTGTAGACAATAGTTCATTGGCCTTGGCTGTCACTTCCAGCACTTCCCGGCGCGTGTCTTTCACGGAAGTTTCGGTGGTGCGAAGTAAGGCCTCCGCTTTGGGTAGAAATTCTCCAAGCTTGACATGCAAATCC
>JAYUSZ010000067.1:0-14895 GCA_043755435.1 Bryobacterales bacterium
GAGTTTTTTCCACGCAAAAGCACCTTCCTTACTCACGGGACTTTCAATGGAATTAAAGTGGACCGGAAACAGCGGTGTCAGCACGACACGCAATTGGGACATGAGCCTTCGAATCACCTTCCAGCCGGACGTGGCCCTCCACCCTGATCTGTGGACTCAGATTGATCGTTAACCCGTCCACTCCTGATCGCCCCGCAACAATTGTACGGATCGCCCAAGCTTCGTCTCCGCCGCCCACGAAAAGCGTGTGGTTTCCAGGTGGGACTCCTTGAAACTCGAAATCGCCATTAGTCCTAATCTTCGCCACCAAATGGGCATCGTTAGGAGACAGGATGCCATCGGGCACTAGGTTGGCGAAATACCGCGTGGGGTCTCCGCTCACGCGTCCGCTTACTCGCACGGTCTGAACCTTCGCGGCTTTCCAATTGATGTTCTCCAATTCAGCGCCTGGGGCCAGTTGAATCGTGTTGGCGGCGACCGGGTCGG
Organism: Bryobacterales bacterium; assembly: GCA_043755435.1. GTDB lineage: Bacteria > Acidobacteriota > Terriglobia > Bryobacterales > Bryobacteraceae > JANXSF01. The sequence goes on from JAYUSZ010000067.1 coordinate 487, forward strand.
CCGCGCCGGGGTAGAAGGTGCGGAAATAGCGAAGATCGTCTGCCGCCGCTACGGGCGCACCGAAAGCTTGAAGGTGGAATGCTGACACGTAGTATCGGCCCGGAGCAATGCCGGCAATTCGATACATCCCCCGGTCGTCCGTGAGTGCACGCGCGTCGTTCAAACTGGCCAGTTCCCGTCGGCCATCTCGATACCGGATCGACCAGAGTTGAACAGGGACCCCGCCAATGGGCTCGTCGTCTTCGTCCACGATTCGGCCGGAGACGGCGGCTGCAGGCGTCAAGCGCAGGACGATTCCGCTCACTTTCTGTCCACCCGCCAACGCGAATGCCATTACTGCGCGACGAGGCCCAACGGATGTCTCGTTATCGAGTGGCAGATATCCGCGTGCCACCGCCGTGATTCGGTAGTCACCCGGAACCAAATTCAAAGCCTGAAAACGGCCGTCGGCGGCCGTCGTCACAATACGGACGTCCTGACGTTTGAAACGGAACGTGATCTTCGCTTTGCGAATCGGCGAGCCAGTGGCGGCGTCTAAAGCCGATCCTTCCACTGCGCCGGTTGTTGTTGTGGGCGGCGATTGTGCAAGCGCCATTGCCGTTACCGAAAGCAGTGCTAACAAACGCATCCATTTCCAGGGTACACAATGCAAGGCAGGACGGCATCAGTCAAGAAACGGTTGGGTCTGACGATAGATAACTTGTAGTCGCAAGAGCGACCGCAGACTGGTACGCTCCCGGGGTACCCCCGCAGAATGAATGGTAGGGTGGTAGGATGCTCTCAGGGCGTCTGAAGGGCTTCTGGACCAGTGAGGTTACTTGTAGATCTCGGATCGATGGCCAACCGCGATAATTTCAAGCCATCCTCAATCCGCCGAAAGATAACACGATGATCGCCACAGCGCAGACGGAAGCAGCCCTGCCATTCGCCGTGGAGTGGTGACACGTCGCCGACCCCCGACTCGCCGAATCGAGTTAGCATTTCAAGGATGCGCAAAGCAACCGAGCGGTCAATTGCCCGCAATTGCATCCGTGCTTCTGTCGTGAAGGGGAAACGCAATGCTTGGAATTAGTCGAGCAGTTTTTCGACCATCTCCGAGTAGTCGCGGCACACGACAGTGTCGCCTGCGTCGGCCTGGGCAAGACCGCGGCGGATGGAGTCGGCAAACTCCAGGCCGATAGGTTCTTTCGAGATTATCGTCAGGAAGCGCTCTGCGGTGGCGATCTCCGCCTCAGGAAGAGAGTCGACGAGTTCGTGGAGTACGTCGCGGCTGACCATCGTGATTCTATCCACAGTCTACTACGAACTTGGCAGAGACCGGTAGATCGCTCCAAGCGCAGATCGCACCTGGCAAATGACTATGGTCCGGTTTGGATTATGCTGTCCTATCGCACACTTTGGTGCAAACTCGCAAGCGATACCTCAACGAGCGCAACAACAATCCACAATCCACAATCCACAACAACCAACCCGCTGCGCTAAAGTGGGGCTTACACAAATCATCAACTATGCCCGGGATTCTATACATCGTCGCCACACCCATCGGCAATCTGGAAGACATGACCTTCCGCGCCGTACGCATCCTAAAGGAGGTGGCGCGCGTAGCCTGCGAAGATACCCGCGCCACTCGCAAATTGCTGGACCACTATGGCATCTCAACCCCCGCAGTCAGCTATCACGAACACAACGAATCTGCCCGTACCGAAGAATTTCTCGAAAGGCTGAACAGCGGCGAATCCATCGCCCTAGTCACCGACGCCGGCACGCCCCTCATCTCCGACCCCGGTTACCGCGTCGTAAAATCCGCCCGCGAAGCCGGCATCAAAGTTGTCCCCATCCCCGGTGCCTGCGCCGCCATCACCGCACTTTCCGCTGGCGGACTTGGAACCGACGCGTTCTACTTCGGCGGCTTTTTGCCGTCAAAATCGCAACAGCGCCGCCGCGTTCTGGAAGACGCTGGCCACCATGAGGCCACATTAGTCTTCTACGAATCGCCTCATCGGATCCTCGAAACTCTGGATGAAATTGCTGCCCTCTATCCAGCCCGCACGGTCGTGCTGGGTCGTGAGCTAACCAAACTCTACGAGGAATTTCTCACCGGCACCGCCGCCGAACTGCGCGCCAATTTGGCCGCTCGCCCAGCCATTAAAGGCGAGTTCACGTTGCTTCTAGATCGTTTTCAACCAGGGGCCGACCTCAGCACTGAAACTCTTGCCGAACGCATGAAGAGGCACTCAGGCATGGGACTTTCCCGGATGGAAGCAATGAAAGCAGTTGCCAGAGAATTGGGAATTTCCAAGCGTGAGGTCTATCAACAATTGGAGCAAGACGGATAATTCGAAAACTTCGATCACCAGTGATTTCAAAATTCCAACTACCTCCAAACACAACACTTACCCACCCGCAAAGTCCAAGCCGTTAAACCTGCCATGCGACAATCCTCAACAAGGAGATTCCCATGGCATCCGCAGCACAAATTACCGCCAACATCGCTAACGCACAGCATTCCACAGGACCCGTCACCGGCCAAGGCAAAGCCCGATCCTCTGCGAACTCAATTAAATTCGGGTTCTATTCCAAGCAGGCCGTCCTACTCACAGCTGAGGATCACCAGGAATTCCAGTCCCTCACCGAATCCTACAAGTCGGAATTCCAGCCCCAAACCGCCATCGAAGAAACTCTCTTCACTCAAATCATCCTTACCCTCTGGAACCTCCAACGCGCCAATTGCCTGGAAGCCAAGTTGGCTCTAACCGAAGGCGTGGACCCGCTGCTATCCAGCTCCAAAATCATCGACCGCATCCATACTTTTCGAAATCGTGCCGAACGCAGTTACTCTAAGCTACTCAACGAATTCCGTCTCCTGAAATCAGCAAAACAAATTCCGCAAAACGAACCCAATTTTCCCCCATCGCAAGGCCATTACATGCGCACAATCCAGCCACCTTACATGCGCCCCCAACCAAAAATTGGCCGCAACGAACCGTGCCCTTGCAAATCAGGCCGAAAACACAAGCAATGCTGTTTACAAGACGAACCCAAATGAGTTACATAACTACTCAGTTCATCACTTGACGAAACTACTTTCTTTGGAGACCATGGAGCAAGTCTGTTTGAAGGGTCTGCACGTTTGAACAATAAGCCTACGGTTAGCGTATTCTTTCCAGCCTATAATGATGCGCCTTCTATCGGCTCCTTAGTAGATGCCGCTTTTGAAGTTCTAGCCGTGCGTTCCAATGACTATGAAGTCATCGTTGTTAACGATGGCAGTACCGATGGTACCGCTGAAGTTCTGGCAAAGTTGGCAGCCCAATACGCGCCCAGAATGATCGTTGTCACCCATGAAATCAACCGAGGCTATGGCGGTGCTTTGCGCAGCGGATTTGAAACTGCAACCAAGGATTTGGTTTTCTATACCGATGGCGATGGCCAGTATGACGTTCGCGAAATGCATAAACTGCTGGATCTGATGACGCCCGAAACCGGATTAGTCAACGGCTATAAACTTGAGCGCAACGACCCCCAACACCGCATTCTGATCGGTAGCGTATACAACGCCTTTGCCCGAGCACTCTTCCGCATCCGCATCCGCGACGTCGATTGCGATTTTCGCCTCGTACGCCGTCACTTGTTGGAACAAATCAAGCTCACCTCCACCAGCGGAACCATCTGCGTGGAACTGGTCCGTAAGTTGGAACTAAGCGGTTGTCGAGTCGTGGAAACAGGCGTTCATCACTATCCACGCTTGCACGGCTCCAGCCAGTTTTTCCGCATTCGCTCTTTGCTCAAAACTTTGGGCCAACTGATTCGCCTCTACTTCCAATTGGTAATACTAAGAAGATAACTATGCGCATCCCAATGGTGAATCTTGGCATTCTGCTGGAACAAACCAGGAAGGCGTGGCGCCACAATCTGGACCAGATGCACGCAAGGTCCCAATACATACTTGGTCCTCAGGTTGCTTCTTTCGAGCAGGAATTTGCCCAGGCCCTTGGAGCCAAACACGCCGTCGGTGTTTCTAATGGAACCACCGCCATTGAACTTTGCCTGCGCGATGCTGAAGTTACAAACCAAGTCATCACCAGCGCGCTAACTGCACCCTTTACTGGTGTCGCAATCCAAGCGGCAGGCGCCACTCCCGTATTTGCGGACGTCGACCCCGAAACCCTGCTGATCGATTTCGACGATGCCGCAAACCGAATCGGCAAGAAGACCGGCGCAGTAGTTCCAGTTCACTTATATGGACAGCCCTGCAACCTATCCCAATGGCGAGTTGCATCGCGATCCACTGGAGCCATCATCGTGCAAGATGCCTGCCAAGCTCATGGAGCCAGATTCGCCGGAAAACCGTTCACCGACTTTTCATCCTATGTCGCCTACAGCTTTTATCCCACCAAGAACTTAGGCTGCCTGGGTGATGGCGGTGCCGTAGTCACATCGAACAGCAAAGTTGCATCGCGCCTAAGCTCCCTTCGCGATGGCGGTCGTAAACAAGGTGAACAGGTGAGCCGTATTCGGGGAATCAATGCCAGACTGGATGAGATGCAAGCCTGCTATTTACGCGCATTCCTACCACATCTTCAAACATGGAACACCCAAAGAGCTCACTTGGCCGCACTTTACGATCAAGCCTTTGATGGTTGCCCAGCCATTCAACCTCTCCGCCGCGCTGAGGGTTCAGTAAACCATCTATACGTTATTCGCGTTCCCAAGCGCGACGCACTTCGCAAACACTTGGCCGCAAATGGAATTGGATCGGCCGTGCACTATCCCGTGCCTCTGCATTTACACCCGGCATTCGCAGCATCAAAGCAAAAACGCGGAGATTTGCCAAACGCAGAAAAAGCCGCAAAGCAGATACTTTCTCTTCCGTTGTGGCCTGGAATGACGAATTCCCAAGCCAGCGAAGTTGCCGAAAGGGTGCGGCAGTTTTTAGGGTACTAGTGGTCGTGTTATTCTTGATTTCTCTACATGCCCCCTCGATCGCCACTCCCAAAAGTCTGTATTGCTCTCGGGTTCGCCGAGGCCAGCCAACTCCTGGCCCATGCACAAGCTGAATCTGCTGCAGGCGAGAGGTTTCTTGAGTTTCGCCTGGATTACCTTCCTCATCCCGAAGACGGCGTAAAACTGATACGGGATTTTCTTGCCAAGAGTCCAGATTGCAGTGTTGTTGCCACTTGCCGGCGGCACCAAAATCATGGAAAGTTTAACGGTAGCATCGAAGAACAGATCCGAATTCTGGAAGCAGCAGTAGAAGCGGGAGCCCGCGCAGTGGATGTCGAAGTGGAAACTGCGGAAAGCGCCTATGCACGTCTGGAGAATCTTCGAACCAATTCCCATCTGATCATCAGCTACCACAATTTTGAAGGTACACCGCCCATGGAGCCGGTCTTAAGGCGGATGATGAAGTATCCAGCCTATGCCTATAAATTAGTCACCACCGCGAAGAAACCGTCCGACAGTCTGAAAATTTTGGCTCTATCAAAGGGACGGCAACGCGATCCATTGGTCTTGCTTGCGATGGGTGAAATGGGATTTCCTACGCGCGTGCTGTCACCATCGATGGGTGCGCTTTATACGTACGCCGCACCGAATGCCGCCGAAGGCACAGCGTCTGGTCAGGTTAGTGCAGGGCACCTTCGTAACTTATATCGTATTGATAAGTTCACCAAAGCGGCGAAGATTTACGGAGTCATTGCCAATCCTGTTCGCCACTCGATTTCGCCGGCTGTGCACAACCGGGCTTTTCAGTCACGACGCATGGATGCGGTTTACCTGCCCTTTCTTGTACAGCCGGCACATTTGAAAGATTTCATGTTGCTTGCCGACCAAATGCCAGTTGCTGGCTTTTCTGTGACCATCCCACATAAGCAAAAGATCATCCGGTATTTGGATGTTGTCGACCCGCTAGCACGGCGTATTGGAGCAGTAAATACGGTTTGGAAAAAAGCTGGCCGATGGCGCGGAACCAACACTGATGTGGTCGGAGTCACTGGACCACTAAGCAAGCGCATCCGCTTGGCGAAGTCGGAAGTCCTCATCGTCGGGAATGGTGGCGCGGCCCGTGGTGCCGCTTTCGCACTGGCCGATGCTGGTGCGAAAGTTTCCATTGCAGGCCGCAATCCAGATCGCGTTCGGGCGCTATGCAAAATTTGCGGAGCCACCCCACTTACAAAGGAACAACTGAAAGCACTGCATTTCGATGCGCTAGTTCATGCCACACCCATCGGAATGCATCCCCATGTGGACGAATCCTATTTCAATGATGCAATTCCAGCCGACCTGGTAATGGACATGGTCTACAATCCAATGGAAACCCTCCTCATCAAGCGGGCTAAAGAACAGGGCAAGGAAATTATCCCTGGCATTGAAATGTTCATTGAACAAGCGATGCAGCAATTCACCATCTGGACTGGCGAATCTGCTCCAAAGCCGGTAATGGAACGGGCAGCACTTGAAGCGCTCAGTGTATAAGCCCACTATAATTAGCAAATGGATTCGAAACTGACTCGCAGGAATTGGGCAGCATATTTTGCGGCTCTCCCTCTGCTGGCCCAGCAGCCGCAGGCTCCTCTCGCTAAGACTGAAGAAGCGGATTCCGCGCGAGAACGCATCGCAGCGTCGTCAAAGGAACTCGAGGTTTTTTCCATTCCAATGTCCACTGAGCCCGCGTTTCAGTTCAAGGCTTGAGATGCCCAAAATACCTGCCAGCGACGTATTCTTTGCTTCCTTAACGGATCTCAATCGGCGGTTGGTGGCCAAAGAGTTTTCCAGTGTGGAATTGACCAAAACCTTCTGCGATCGTCTGGAAAAGTCTGGACCCACGTACAACGCGCTAGCCCATTCTCTTCGCAAGAGCGCCTTAAAGAAAGCCAAAGAAGTAGACAGGGATTTGAAAATAAGCCGTTTGCGCGGCCCTCTGCAAGGCATTCCATTCGGCGTCAAGGATTTGTTGAATGTCGCGGGTGCTCCTTGCACTTGGGGCGCTAAGCCCTTTGCTGGACAAATCCCCGAAGAAGATGCCAGGGTTGTAAAAAAGCTGAAGAACGTCGGGGCTATATTAATAGGCAAGCTTTCTATGGTTGAGTTGGCCGGTGGCGGAGGGTACCGTTACCCGGCAGCCTCTTTGCAAGGTCCTGGGTTGAATCCGTGGGACAAAGCGAAATGGTCGGGTGGTTCTTCCAGTGGCTCGGGAAGTGCCGTGGCGGCTGGCTTGACAAGCTTTGCGCTGGGGTCAGAAACGTGGGGATCTATCCTAACACCTGCGGCTTATTGTGGGATCACCGGCCTTCGCCCAACTTACGGATACGTCAGCCGCAATGGTGCAATGGCGCTTTCTTGGACCATGGATAAGATTGGTCCCATGGGACGAACTGCTGCTGATTGTGGGCACATTCTGCAAGCGATTTCTGGCGGCGATGATGAGGACCCAGGATCTGCTGGAAAGTCCTTTTTCATAGCGCCGCAGTTTCAGAAACCGATTTCAGAAATGCGCTTTGGGATTGCTTCATCCGATCTGGAGTATTGCCCGGACGAGGAAACTCGCAAGGCATTTGCCGCAGCTCTAGAAGCTTTGCGTTCCCTGGGCGCAAAAATCGTTGAAACGCAATTGGACGAGTTTCCTTACAACGCCGTGGCCAGCACAATTATTGCCGCGGAAGGTTCGAGTGTTTTTGAACCGCTAATCCAAAATGGAAAAATTGAACAGTTAGCTGACCAACGGCAAATCGCCGGTTTGAAAGCGGGGTTACAAATCACGGCCAAGGATTACTTAAAGGCCATGCGCATCCGTACCCTGATTCAACAGTCCTTTGCAAAGCTGTTCCTGGATGTAGACGTACTGGTTTCCCCAAGCCGCTTTACAGTTGCCAGCGGCATCAACGAGCCTTTGGACAAGTCTTCTACCGCGAATCCCACAGTGTCTAAGCGCGGGCTACGCGACCTCGGTGCAGCAGGGAATCTTGCAGGATTGCCGGCCTTGTCACTTCCTTGCGGATTTGCTGCAGGTCTGCCGCTGGGTTTGCAACTAGTAAGCCGCCCCTTCACTGAAAACACCATTCTTGCCGTTGGAATGGAATTTCAGAATCGTACTGATTGGCATAGGAAGTACCCTACTGTTGGCTAAGTGATGAATCGTCTAACTCCTCTGCTGGAAGTCAGTTTGATTCTACTTTGCATGGTGACTGCGTTTACAGACATCCGCAGCCGGCGCATCCCCAATTGGGCAGTTGTTGCGGGACTTTTCGCAGGTCTAGCTGGAAACACTTACGCTTCCGGATGGATGGGAATCACATCTGCGCTATTGGGTTTTGTGTGCGCATTTGCGGTCTATTTGCCTCTTTATCTGCTGCAAGGGAGAGGTGCTGGTGATCTGAAATTGATGGCTGCCATTGGTGCAATTGTTGGTATTCCTAACTGGTTCTTCATGCTGATTATCACTTCGATTCTAGGAGGCATTGTAGCTGTGGGTTACTTACTTCTGCGCGGAGGTTTGTGGCGTGCTTTGGGAAATTCGGTTTATATCGTCAAAGAATTGCTGTTCTTGCGTTCCCCGAGTACGGGCCGTCCTGAGCTTTCCATCGATAACGCAAAGGCCCTAACAATGCCACACGGCGTGGTTGTGGCACTCAGCGCTTTTCTCTTTTTGTGGCTCACCCATTTGCCGAAGTACTAGCTTTTTTATTACAAAAGAAGATCTCATAGCCCTTTGTAAGTTGCGCTTGAAATGAGATGCTAGTTCTGGCGAATAGCCCAATAATGTTGGAAGGGATCAAAGTACGAACGGCGGTCGAGAAACTTAGAAGCCCTCATGCGGTTGAAGAAAAACTGCAGCTGTTGGAATCTGCAATATCCGTTGCACACGATGGATTCCTGGTAGTGAACTCTGGAATTGCAGATGGAACCGATCCGTGGATTGAATACGCTAATCCTGGAATGCAAATGTTAAGCGCCGATACGATGATTGGCAAGCCTGTGAGCTATTTCTTAGCAGGGCTAGAACCTGTCAACGAAACTTTGGTTAATGAAATGCACGCAAAGTTAAAGGAAGGGCAATCGGCTCAAGTTGTGCTTGAGCTGTACTCGAAATCACGGAAACGTTTCTGGCTGGACGTGCGTTGCGAGCCCATTCTGGATTCAAACGGTGTTTTGACGCGTTGGGTGAGTGTGGTTCGCGACGTAACTGCCCCACATTTGGCAATTCTATTGGAACAGGATCGCAACAGAATTCTTGAACTGATTGGCAGAAATGCTCCGATTGCAGAAATTCTGACCAAACTGGCTTTGATGTTAGAACGGCAAATTCCCAATAGTTACGTCGCGGTTTTCAGGATTCAACCTGAGCAATTCACTTGTGAAGCTGCACCATCCTTCCCGTTAGTGTGTCAGGCAATATTGAACGACTATCCGAAAGAATCGGCAACCATTCCGGCGTTGCCGGAATCGTTCACACTCTTCAGTGCCTCGCAGATTCCTTCGGCATCTGGATCAGAATTGGGCATCTTGTCTATATTCTTCAAGGAAGGTTCACAAACAGCTCCCGACACGGATTGCATTAAATCGGCGGTGAACCTTGCGGGCATAGCGATGGAGCATCGGCAAATGACCGAGACTCTTGCTTACCAAGCGAAGTTCGATTCGCTTACCGGCCTACCAAATCGAAACCAATTGGAATTTCTGATGCCACAGTTGATTGAGCAGGTTAAAGGGCAAGATGCGTTCTTTGCTTTTGGATTCCTGGACCTTGACCGCTTCAAGCAGATCAATGACTCACTGGGACATTTTGTTGGCGACCTATTACTGAGACAAATCGGCAACCGGCTGCGCAATGCCCTTCTTCCAAGCGACTTCTTGGCTAGGTTTGGTGGCGATGAGTTTGTGATTGTGATGAAAGACTTAACTCCGCTGGAGCGAATTGAGGATAGGGGCCGCAGTTTTCTTAACATTTTTGAAAAACCCTTTCATGTGGAGGGTTATGAACTCCATCTCAGCGCCAGCATGGGCGTAAGCGTTTATCCAAAAGATGGGACGGACTTCAAATCTTTACTCCGCCAAGCAGACCATGCAATGTATCGCGCAAAAAATCTTGGCAAGAATGACTTGCGTATGTCTACGCCCGCTTCTGGAACAACTCCTGTTCAGCGATTACAAATGGAGTCTGATCTTCGAAGGGCGATTGAAAATAGGCAGCTATGTTTGAACTATCATCCACTCCTGAAGATAGGGGGAGAACTTCATGGATTCGAAGTGCTTCTTTCCTGGTCTCATCCACAATTAGGCCGCATTGCACCTATGGAGTTTATCCCTATCGCTGAAGATTCCGGCTTGATTATTCCAATTGGAGCTTGGGTGCTTCAGCAAACTTGTTTGCAGTCAGCAGCCTGGTTGCAGTCCGGCTACGCGCCGGTTCAGCTGTGCGTGAATGTTTCGTCGCTGCAGTTTTCCAAACCTGACTTTGTAGATGTTGTTGCCTCAGCATTGGCCGTAAGTTTGTTGGATCCCAGGCTACTGACTTTAGAAATCACTGAAAGCCTGATTATGCGTAATTTAAACGAGGCGTCAGTGAAAATGTCCATGTTGCGAGCCATCGGGGTTGGAATCGCAATTGACGATTTCGGTACCGGCTATTCCTCTCTAAACTATTTGCGTGAATTACCTGCCGACCAACTGAAAATTGATCAATCCTTCCTTAAGGAAATGACTTCAGCGAGCAGCGCAAGCTACTCTGTGATTGAGACTATCACCAGGCTAGCCCATTCATTGCGGCTGAAAGTGATTGTTGAAGGAGTGGAAACTTCTGCGCAGTTGGAACTGCTACAGAACACGGGTTGCGATTTCGTCCAAGGGCACTTGTTCGGAGAACCGCTTCCGGCGCATTTGTTAGAACACCGCTTGAGCAAGCAACTAAATGCCAATGCAGGGCACTAATTAGATTACAGAGCTAGTAGGAAATACTTTCAAGTCGCCGCAGATGTACGGGGTTCAACAGGAAATCCAGGTCCAAAACCCAAATGGTTCCGTTTTCCAGAACGACCTTGCCACGAAGGAATTGTAGCGGGATTTGATCATGGATCTGGTTGAGCACTGCATCAGGACTGAATTCCACAGCTTGTTCTATCTGCTCCACAACAATACCGGCACGAAACCGTGGTTCTGAAGGCAGACTGACGAGGATAATGGCCCCTTTTGCCGAAACCTCCGATGGGTGGAGGTTGAGTTTGGGCCGGAGGTCCAGAACTGGTAGTGCTTTGTTTTGGCAAAAAACAAATCCAACTACACCCAATCCTGAGTTCAGAGCGGGGATTAGACTTTGAGCTCCCATTACTCCGCGAACCGTTTCGGCGCGTAGGCAAAACGCCTCTCCGCTTAGCCGGAACTGTACATGCTTTTCCATGATCCGTTGCGGCGTGCTACATTCAAACCGCTTATCCAAAGGAGGCGAGAGTACCGCGTCCACGGTTTCCTTCATAGTGGCTCCTGTTAAACTGTTGCCATGCTCGGATTGGTGAATCCAATTCGTGAGGGCGCATTGCCTTCATTGTTTTGAACCAAACACATTTGCACCAACACCTTGCCTACACTGAAATGGAATGGAACCATAGTCCAACTGCGGCTTCCTGCACTCTTGGTTGAGAAATTTCTCCCGAATATTACCGTCGGAATACTTAAACCCATGGGCCCCACTTTTTCTTCAATCATGGTTTTTGCATTGCCGATAACCATATTGGTTACTTCAGCAACTGCATCCAAGACCTCTTCGTCAACGGCAGGGTATTCACACATCATGAGTGCACCGGCCACGGCACATGCCATTCTAGGGCTACAGCTGATACTTCCAGTTCCCACCCAAGGGCCTGTTAAACCAATCAGGCTAACCACCCCTTCGGTAGGTGCGGGAGCACTACTTCCCTGCTTCACTTCGCCGGCTTGTGCTTCCATCCCCAGCATGGTGGCGAAAACTTCAGAGGTACTTTTTTTCATTGCTGTGATAAGCAGTTCCTGCATTTCCTGATCGGTCATGGTTTCCCCTTCGATAGATTGGCTTTTTGCCAACTGGATACGGCGTCTTCCGTCATCTCTTTGTTCATAGGATTTGCCTTGTTCCCTTTTGAGACGACATCAAATCAATCCGCTGAGTTTTTCTTTTATCTGATCTGCCGTGAATGGCTTCCGCACATAACCCGCAGCCCCTAAATTGACGGCCTCCATCACTTTGGCCTGACTCCCTTCAGTTGTAACCATGACAACTGGTATACCTTTCCAGAGATCGTTTGCCTTTATTTGGCTCAACATTTGGATGCCATCCAAATTGGGCATGTTAATGTCGGACAAAACTAAACCAACCATATTTTTTTTCAAGGCTTCAATCGCTTCTAGCCCATCGCCAGCTTCATATACAATACCTAGCGGTATTTCAGCCTGATTCAATACTCTTTGTAAAATTTTCCGGATAGCCGCGGAATCGTCTACGATTAACACATCCAGAGCCATTCTCGATTTCTCCCAGGTTGTTCTTCAAGAACCTCATCGGGTTCAATTGAGGGGTTCTTTAGAGAATTTTGGTTGCAGCTTGAGGGGCTTTTCTGGTGGTCCAAATTGTATGCAACAGGGTTGCCAATAGAATTACGACTCCGCCCGTGATCGCTTGCGAACTCGGGGATTCCCTGTTTACCAGCCAAGCCCAAATGGGGTTCAAAGCAGGCTCTACCAACATGATCAGAGAGGCACCTAATGCCTCCACATGTTGCAAGGCACGGGTCATCAGAACGTAAGCTAACCCTATTTGGAACAAGCCGAGGTAGAGTACCACCAAGACGTCTTCCCATCGGAAACGTTCAATAGGAATAGACATAGGTAGGGTGATCAAGAAAGTCAGCAGATTTCCAAGTACTATAGGAGCGAGTCCGCCGCCCGATGTTTTTGAAAGCCAACGCACACCCATTACAGTGACCGCCCAGGTGGCACCACTGAGCGCGGCCATTATGTTTCCCAGCTCCGGGTTAGGCGTGGAAATAGTCACTTTGGTGGAGTCCAAAAAGAACAGACTCATACCCAAGGTTATCCAGCCAGCGACTACAAAATCACTGCGGCGAAGGGGTTCTTTTAGGAGTAGTGGCCCGGCTAGAAGAAGATATAGCGGACCAGTTGCCTGGAGAAAGATGGCATTTGCAGCGGTGGTATTCTTGGTGGCGAATACAAACAGAATCAAAGTGGCGGAAGAGGCAAGGGCCACCGGCACGATCCTCCAGTTCCAACCCCTTCGTGCTTCTTTTAGAAATAGCAAAAGTACTATAGCGGTAATGCCAGACCTAAACCCTGCCACTTGCCATGAACTCAATTGACACGATTTGATGGCAGCGCCACCTGTTGAAAACAGAAAGGCAGTGGCCAATAACATGTAGCGGCCGCGCGTATTGGGACTCATGGCAGATGGACCCAAGAATCAGGCGGTTGCATAGCGAGCCCTGCGCACGCACATGCTTCGAAGGGCTAAGCCCAATTGGCGTGCGTCATCGGACAGTCCTAAAGAGAGCGGACTTTGCGAATTGGGGCATTCGATGGTTACGAGTAGTTCCCCATGTTCCGGCACCAAATCGTTCGCGATCGTAAAGTTGAGCGGAGGCGGCGGGGCTCCGAAAACAAAGCGCCATTCGGCCACTAAATGGCCATTTGCCAATATCCGTATTGTTTGACGGCGGTAATTTTCGGTGACAAACGCGTATCCTTCAAAGGATACCTGGCAAGTAAGCTTCGCGGGCAATCGCATCAACAAAAGTGCCTGTCCATTGCATGTCCAAGTTCCCCAATCTTCAGCATCGGACCAACCAGCAATTCGCAGCAGGCTTCCTTGGCCCGATCCTGCAAACGACCACACTTCGCCCCATTCCAGCGATGGTATATTGCTTCCCTTGCCACTGGGTTCGGAAGCACAACTCATCTCGAAAAAATATCGCCGGCCAATGGCATTAGCATGAACCGCATTGGCTTGACCGGCAATGTAGGTATCTTCTATCAGACCTGACCGCTGCATTTTTTCTAAATAGGCAAGCTTATGTTTTCGATAAACGCTTAGAGACGCCAGCAATTCCGTCACACGCGGGGATTCTATCCAAGGGGTTGAGCCAGGATCGGCTAAGTACGCGGAGATAACATCGAGCACGCTTGAAAATCCGCTGTTGGCAGAATCGCGCCGCTCTCTGGCCTGGTAAATCCTTTTGGCAATTTCTTGTTCCGTTGAAACCGGCACTACTTCATGCAACCAAGGAAGGCGGCGAAGCCAATACTGCTCCAGTTCGAAGAGAAGCCCGGCGGTGGCTTCAAGCATCAGCATCATGGCTGGAGCTAGTTCGCCGCTCAACAAATTACCCTCAATCAGAAATTCCTCTCGGAGAGTTCGATCGCGCGCAATGC
>JAYUSZ010000068.1:0-40720 GCA_043755435.1 Bryobacterales bacterium
ACAGTGGGTTGGGGGGAAATATCTGACGTATCGCACCTGCCCGCCCTGATGCCTGATGTGATCGATTTGGAAAATTGTCTGCAGGTGTTGCTTGAGAACCGCAATCCAGCGGATATCAATGGAATTGAAGATCTGATGGTGGTGAAATTTCCAGGAGGGCGGTTTTACGGCAAGGCTTGCCTTGTGCGCGCTGGTGTAAGCATCGCCATCCACGATTTGAAAGCTCGCCTTCTTGGGATTTCCGTCAGTGATCTGCTTGGAGGCAAAAGGCGAAATGCAGTTCCGATTTGCTATCCGGTTTTTCGGCTAAAATCACGTGCAGATGTGCAGGACAGGGTTGAATTGGTGCAACGTCAGTTTGCCAAAGGCTTCCATGCGTTTCGGCTCTACTTTGGCAAAGACACGGACGCTGATGTGGAGTTCCTTGAGATTGTCTACGGGAAGTATGGAAAGAACATTCAATTCACTTCGCTTGATGGCAGCGGATTATTTTCGCTACCGGCTTTTCTGCGCGCATACAAACGATTGAGTGCATTCCCCTTCGAGAGTATTGAAAGCCCAGTGGAGCGCGATGACGTTGACCTGATCGCCGAAGCGCGAGCAGCTATTGATCATCCAGTGAGTGAGCATGTTCGAAGTCCCGAATATGCCATTCGCCTGATACGAGCCAAGGCGGTAGATATCTTCAACATTTCGATCACTGTAGCCGGTGGTATTCAGGGGATGCAGAAACTCTTTGCGCTGGCGGATGCAGCGAACTTGGAATGCCTGATTGGCACGACGCAGGAATTGAGCATCGCCACTGCAGCGCAAGCACACGTGGGAGCTACTTGCGTTCGTTTGGATTATGCTTCAGATCCGGTGGGCCCGAGCTTGTACGAACGGGATGTGACCACAGAACCGGTTAGGTTTGAAGGCGGAAGCCTATTGGTCCCCTCTGGCATTGGCCTGGGAGTGGAAGGTGATCTGGAAAAAATCAACGCAATCCATGCCCCACTGAGTTCGGTAAACGATGTCGTGACCGGCTATACACGGGGATGATTCATGCCGTATCGCTACTGGATCCTCGCACTGCTCAGTATATCGACGGTGGTGAACTACTTGGATCGCCAGGCGCTGTCCATTGTCGTTCCCACGTTGCGACGCGAGATGTCGTTGACCAGTTCCGAATACGGAAACATCACCACAGCTTTTCTAATTGCCTATAGTGTTGGCCAGATTATTGCCGGTGGCGTGGTGGATAGGATCGGCACCCGCTTGGGTTTAGCCATCTTCGTGTTGGTGTGGTCCCTGGCAGCAATCGCGCATGGCTTTGCCCAAACCGCGTCACAATTCCTGTTTCTTCGAATCCTTCTAGGATTGGGCGAGGCTGGTAATTGGCCAGCCGGTGTCAAGGCAGTATCGGAATGGTTTTCGAAAAGTGAGCGCGCGTTCAGCATGGGAGTGTTCGATGGTGGTTCTGCGGTTGGCGCTATACTTGCACCGCCTTTGGTTGCAGCAATTGCAATTCAATTCGGCTGGCGAGCAGCGTTCATCAGCATTGGCCTCCTTGGACTCATATGGTTGATGTTCTGGCTGCGATTCTACCGGACCAGTCCAACAGCACCTGTGGCATCGGCATCGGCTTCAACAGCTGTTTGGAAGATTCTCAGAAGCGGCAACCTGTGGGGTTTGATGGGAACCCGGATGCTTGCCACGCCCGTCTGGTGGTTCTACATTTTCTGGTTGCCTGACTATTTAGGTAAGGGCCGCGGCTTGTCGCTAAAGGACATCGGCATGTTTGCCTGGGTTCCTTATGTGACAGTCGACCTTGGAAAATTGATTGGCGGACGACTGTCTGACCAGTTGATCCGGCAAGGATGCTCCACCATGTTTGCGCGAAAAGCCATCATGGCAGGTGGCGCTATTTGTATGATGGGTGGGCTCTTTGTGGTTGAGGCGGGATCGGCGATCACTGCTCTGGCATGGGTTTCGCTTGCAACTTTTGGATTTGGAATGTGGAGCGCGAACATTCTTGCCCTCCACGCGGATTTGTTTGATTCCTCCAACATTGCTTCCGCCGTCGGATGGAGCACCGCTGCTTCAAGCGTTGGTGGTGCTGCCTTCACTTGGTTGACGGGCCGGGTTGTAGATTCTCAAAGTTACTCCATGGTTTTCACGATGGCTGGAACCACGGCGTTATTCGCCTTCGCATGGTTGTTGTTTGCGGTTAGCAAAGTTGAAAAAAGAGAGGTTCCCGCATGACAGGACGCTTCCATGGCTTGCAGTGTGTGGTGACCGGTGGCGCTCGGGGAATTGGTGCCGCAGTTGCCGATCAACTTAGTGCAGAAGGTGGATTGGTGCACGTTGCCGATGTGCTGGATGGTTCTTGTGATGTGACAAGCCAAGAAGACATTACTCGATTCTTTAGCCAGCTGAAAGCTATTGATGTGCTCATCTGCGTTGCTGGAAAGCTATTTAAGGGGACTGCGGAAACGACGACCCAGGACGAGTGGCGATCAAGCCAGTCTGTCAATCTGGAATCGGTGTGGCATTGCGTACGTGCGGCGCTGCCTTTGCTTCGTCAGTCGGCGGTAGCCAGCGTTGTTACGATCCCTTCCTATCAGGCATTGCGGTCAGGCCCAGCTAGTTTCGCCTATGCCGTTGCAAAGGGTGGACTCATTTCTATGACGCGATCCTTGGCAGTCGAACTCGCACCGGCAGTGCGAGTGAACGGAGTGATTCCAGGGCAGATTGAGTCCGTTCGCACTGAAGAATATTTCGCTCAGTTCCAAGATCCGGCAGAGGCGCGCCGTCGAACCGTCGAAAGTTTTCCACTACGCCGACTTGGCAAGCCGGAAGACATTGCCATGGCAGTTGCGTTCCTTGCATCGAGCGATGCTGCTTGGATTACTGGGACACTCTTATATGTGGATGGTGGGCGCGATGCCGCCGGTCTGGATCTTTCCAGCCTGCAAAAGGACCCCTTGTGAAACGGTCGATTTGGCTTGGACCTTGGAACCTTGAGGATCGCGATCCAGAGCATGTGTTGGATTAACTGATCGGCTTGGGATCAACGCATCTAGCTTGGCATGAATTACCTCGGTGGCCTGATGGGGTTGCCAAGGCATCCCGTGAGCGGCTGAGAATCACGCGAACTGACCGGAACAGGATTCCGGTCGGTTTTCTGACGAATTAAGCCTGAGCAACTGCCCAGTTATTGGGAAGAAGCTCGGAGATCCTATTGATGGGATGCGTCACAATGCGCAACAGGATGTCCATGAGATAGGCGAACGGATCAATTTTGTTCAAAGTCCTCGCAAAAACGGTTGTGCGTTATCCAGTTTCTTGAGCACGTGCCGCAGAGCCTGGCGCGCCGAGCTCTTTTGCACGTGCTGAGCTTAAGTCTCCAGTAAGTACGCGTGTAACTTATCCATCCAAATTCCGTTCCTACCAACTACCACTCCATCGGAACACCGAAAACCCACATCGTACTATCCGTTGTCCCTAAA
Organism: Bryobacterales bacterium; assembly: GCA_043755435.1. Lineage (GTDB taxonomy): Bacteria > Acidobacteriota > Terriglobia > Bryobacterales > Bryobacteraceae > JANXSF01. Next base: position 3,492 of record JAYUSZ010000068.1, read on the forward strand.
AATAGCCGGCCATTGGCAATCGTCATCCCGGTCAAATTTCCAGGCGCCGTAATCTGCCCCTTGCTCGACCACAACTCCTTACCGGTCGAAGCATCCAGCGCATATACAACAGCCTTCGTCTTGCTCGCCGCGTCGCCACTTGATAGCGCAAACACCACACCGTTGGTGATCACAGGAGGTACCGGCTTCACCAGATCCATCGACGTCCACGACTTCGTCAACATCACCTTGCCGCCTTGATCCTCTACCTTGTAAGCAACAACCGCGCCATTCTTTCCGCTGCCGCCGGAACCCCATGACGAGGCCAGCACCCAGCGTGTCCCGTCTTGTTCAGCCCAACTGGAAATGCCACCCCAAACGGATCCACCAACTGGTTCACTCATCCCCAGCGGTGCTGCATCGAACGCGGCAGAATCGGCCACATACAAACGCCCATCTTTGCCGGCAGTCACAATCACATCACGATTCTTGTGCGCAAATACAACCGGTGAAACATCAGCCCGCAATCCGCCAGGAACCTTAAATGTCCCCTTCAATTGCAGATCCCGCGCAGTCAACGCCAGCAATGTATCGCCCGCGCCGCCTTGGGCGTAAACCGTTCCATCGTTCCCTAGCACCGGCCCACCCAGTCCTCCGAAGTTGCCGCCCTTCGATTCAAACGATTTCACCGTTGGCGTATCTCCGCTGCCAATATCGACTGCCCAAACCGCATTCGGTGCTCCACCACAATCGCCGCTGGTAGTCGCATAGATCACCTGGTCATTCATGTTCAAAGCGCTGATCTTGGAATTTGCGGGCAGCACAGCTACCTGCGAACCAACGTCAGAACCATCAGCCGCATTCAACTTGCGCAGGCGCCCATCTTGAGAGATAACGTAGATAGCCCTTGGCCCAAACATCGGGTTTGGTTGAGGACGAGGCGGCGGTGCTCCAGCAACTGGAGGCGCAGCCGGGCGAGGTGGAGGACGCCGAAAGCCAATGCTCAAAAGAGTCGGCGCAGCCATCGCACCTGGACATGCAGCCGTCGGTGCAGCCTTGGGTTTATCCGATACATAGTCCAGCTTTTTATCCCAATACAATCGATTCAAATCGGCATCCATCACGTGCATGGCACCGCTTGCATCTCCAATGAAAGCCAGTTCCTTGAATCCGCGATAACCAATCAGCGTTCCAATCAGCACCGGAGGCATCAGTGTGTGATGACCACCACCGGCCGGTTTCATTTTCCACAGGAATTGGAAATCCTTCGCCACTGTATCTTTCGTGAATCGCGGATCCAATTTTTCCCAACCAGTGCGCTGCCCGTCGTTCGCAAACGATGGCCAATCAAGCGTTCGTCCCATCTGCGCCATCGCAATCGAAGCGCACGCCAGAGAGCTAAATGTTATTAGAAGTGTTTTCATGAATATTCCCTTTATCCCCTAGCGGCCAGGCAGTCCAAATGAGTAAAGCGTGCTGTCGAACGTCCCCAGATAGACACGTCCATTGTTCACCGATAAAGCTCCGAAGTGGACAAACGATTTCATCGCGTCGCCGCTATTCCACAACTCTTTACCAGTGTCTCCGTCTAATGCGTAAATCACTGCCGGGTGGGAATTCTTAATGCGGATTGCCGATGTATTGGCACCCAATCCCAACTCTGGAGTTGCTTGCACATTCGATTCCCCACTGCCATATGCGAACACCACGCCATTGGCGATCACTGGTGGTTCCCCCTGATCCATGTTGCGTGATATCCAGACTGGCGTCAGCACCACTTTCCCGTTCTTCTCTTCCATCTTGTGAGCCACCACTGCGCCGCGAGTCACCGGGCCATGCGAAATCGCTGGCTTGAATTGCGGATGCACCGGACCCCAGAATCCAGTCAGCACATAACGGGTGCCGCCTGGGTTTTCCCAAGTTGCCATGGAACCCCAAACTCCGGCTTCAGCAAAGTTGACATCTTCATTGCACATCAGCGGAGTGCGATACACCGGCGTGCGATGATCGGCTCCACCCAACGACTTTGAATCCAGCAGCCATACACGGCATTCCTTGCTGGATGCAACTACATATTCATTGCCCTTCCACTTGAAAACGGCTGGCGTCACTTGCAAATCAAGATCGCGCTTCCACAGAAACAGAATGTTGATGGGAGCATAGTAATCCTTGTATTTCAGGTCCGGCGTGGTGGCCACTAACAGGTTGCCTAACCGGTCTTCCGTTGGATCATAATTCGCATCGCCAGTGGGCGCGTAGACAGTTCCGTCGAACCCGATGGCCGCACCAGAGCGTCCCCACAATCCGCCGCCTTTGGGATTGTAGGTGGTCACTTTCTTGGTAGCCAGGTCGAAACTATACAGTAAATTTGGATTGCCACCGCAACCTTGCGCCGTTGTGGAATACAACACGTTGTTCACCAGGTTCAGCGAATAAGCTTTCCCATTAGCGGGCATGAACGGTGCTGGCGGCTCCACATCTTCGCCATCGGCGACGTTCAAAAAGTGCATCATGCCATCGCCGGAAATCGAATAAGCGGTGCGCGCACCGTTAGGCTTTGGAGGGCCAATGGTAGGAGTCGCCACCAGTCCCCCAGGACATAGAGGGCCACCTAAACGCGGTTCTTTTTCAGAAGTATAATTGTAGTGTTTCTTCCACAAAAGCTTGCCTGTAGCCACATCAATGCCATAAACGTTGTCGCCCGATCCGGCTACAACGGCAATTTCTTTCTTGCCGGAACTGGTGGGAACGTTTTCCACAATCACCGGCGGCAGCAAGGAATGCATTTCGCGCGGCAGATTATCCAACTTTAAAGACCATAATAATTTCATGCCCTTCACATTGGCTTTGTTCAGAATTGTTTCATTTTTCTGCCAGCCAGTGCGCTGCGGATCGCCACCATCCGTGGGCCATTCAGCGGCCGACATCGCAAAGTTTGCGAGTCCTGCACAAGTAATGATGATCAGGGTGCTTCGTTTTCCCATAAGAACAGTCATCTCCTAAACGTTACAGCTAACTAGTATTTCAGTATAAGTCGCTTGGGGAGCGATCAAACATTTTTCAGTCCGCAAGTGCTTCCCGGAAAAATGCGCCGACGATTGCGGGCTACCCAACTATATACAATTTCTCCTGCTGGTTGGAAGAAGGGCAGAAAAAGGCAAAGGACAGCCAGCACCACAATGCGCCGCCACAATATCCAGCTTTCAGGCGGAGTTGCCAGCAGCAACGTCACCGTGAACCAAAACCATGATGAGAATAGCAAAATTTGCTGGAAGGCTGCATACCCTGCAAACACTGTGCGGCCATTCAAAATCACGTGCATCTTTTCTTCAAGCGCTGCCGCATCAATTCCATGCGTGCCTAGTTGGTAGGGTTGCCAAGTCACCACTCTGTCGAAATCAAGCCGTTCGAGCAGCGATTTCAGCCGATTGCATAATCCGCAATCGCCATCGTAAATCACCAGCATGCTGCGAGGCCATTCGACAAACAGCCATGTTGAAGCGAGTAAGCAGTAAATCCAAATGTGTAGGGGGACTTCCAGGGTAAGCAGCAGGGCACTGCCCAGCAATACGTTCGCCCAAATTGCATAGGAAGGCAGAGGTATAGCTAGGTTGCGGAAAAGTAAGAAAGCGATGGGCAAGAATAGAAGATGCCAAAAATGCCCGGTCAGCAAGAGAGCCAGGGCGATGATCTTCAGCAGCAACGCAATATTTGGCCGCAGTGTTTCCACTACGGCCATTGTAGCGGTTACGGGAAAGAACCAAGCGTGTTCGTCGTGAAGAGGTGAATTTTGGTGGCTGCAAAATATGGGACGGACACCCCGGCAGGGAGACTGCTTCACAAATTAGAACAATACAATGGCGAGCCATCACCTCAAGAGTTTTCAGGACCATTTGAAATGATCCTTTGGGTCTGTCCGGTAAGGCCAGACTGCAACTATTCCCAGAGCCGGTAACAGGTGGCGATACGCCCGAAAGGCTCTAGTTCAGTTGTCCTGAGCGAATCTGAATCATTTCGTTCGCCGCAATATTTGCGATCTCAAGACGAGGTTCCGAGCATGCTTCAGAGGAATCGAACGCTATGGGTTCGTTGCCGCGAAGACGCTTTAGACAATAGAATCCGTTCATAGCCAGACACATCAGGAACGCTCCGAAACGAAGCCGGCCTAGCGATCTGATCACCCGCAGCGCCGAGTACTTCAACGAAAAGGCCTCACGCCAAAGTGCTCTGTGTGCCGTCAATAGCTGTTCGGGTGACATGTCTCGAGGCTGGAACGAAACATTGTACCCGTTGTAGAACTCCCAGCCTCGGCCAGACAGGATCCTTCCTTCTTGCGCCAGCTTGCTGTAAGCAGGTGTGCCTCGATAGGGCGTCAGTACGCTTAAGAACGGAACATCAACGCCCGTCTCGTAGAGTTGCCTCGCCATATTCCTGATGCTTTCCGGAGTGTCGCCGTCAAACCCTGCGATGAAACCCGCCATGACACAGATCCCCCGATCGTGCAGCTCTCGAATTCGCGCTTTGTAAGTACCCACCTTGTTTTGCGGCTTATGCGCGTCTTGTAAGGACTCTGCGCCGAAAGACTCAATGCCAAAGAAAATGCCGATGCATCCTGATCTCCGCATGAGGTTCAGCAGCTCGCTATCATTGCTGATATCCATGCTTGCCTGGGTCAGCCACCATTTCCTAAGAGGAACCATAGCCGCAAGAAGTTCACGGATATAAGCGCGTTTTGCCGTCAGATTGTCATCCCAGAACCAGACCACCTTGCGCTGCCACCAATGGGGGAACCGGTCATACTGAATGTCTTTGATCACGTCGCTGGTTGGTCGCGTGCGAAAGCCGGGGTTGATACTGGGAACTGTGCAGAAGGAGCAGGTGAACGGACATCCGCGCGTGGCCTGCACAACACGCGGGATGAAAAAATTACCCTCAAGAAGGTCATAGCGCGGAGTCGGCAATCCGGCGAGCGGTTGGGCAGTGCCGACGTATCTTCTAAGAAGTCTTCCCGTGGAGGCGTCTTGCAGGAGTTGAGTCCACACTGACTCCGCCTCTCCAATCACCACGCTATCGACATGCTCCATCGCCTCATCAGCATTAAAAGTGACATGGGGACCGCCCGCAACCACACGTTTGCCGCGTTTTCTGAATTCGTCAGCAAGCCGGTAGGCCTCTGGCGCGAATCCTGTGAAAAAGGTGAGTGCGATGAGATCAGCCTCGGTATCGAAATCAATCGGTTGTACTTGCTGGTGAATCACACGAACCCGGTAGTTGGAAGGCGTCAGCCCTGCAAGATGAATACCAGTTATAGGCGGCACGAAGTCAGCTTCATGCCCCTGCTGATACCGAGGCATGTACACGACCACTATCTCGACGCAGAAGGGGCGCGTATTAGCAGCAGTTAAATCGTCAAATGAATCTCGCATAATTGTACTCTATAATACAAAGTACACTGTTGTAAAGAGTTTTTTGAGCTTACTTGAACTCCGGCTAACCTGCCACCCGCGCCATTTTTGCGCGAACAAAAGCCAGGCAGCCAGGCACCTGCGTTCTGCTTAACCCGTGGAGCAACAGCGGCCCGTTGAAGTGATGGGAACGTAACAGCCGCAGATACAGATCGTAGTCCAGCACGCCTTCGCCGGCAGCCTTATGCCCAGCGTCGCCGTCGTGGTCAAGATCCTTCGCATGCGCCAGCACAATGTCTTTGCCCACCAGTGCAAACGCCTCTTCCAGGATCTCTTTCATGCGTGGCAGTGCTCCTGCTGGGAAGAGATTTGCGGGATCCATTGTGACTTTCAGGTGAGGAGAGCCAATCTCATCCAGAAGTTGGCGTGCCTTACGGGCTGAATTTACGACGTTGTTCACTTCTGGCTCGAAGGCCAGGATAGCCTTGGATTGCCTGGCGATTTCGACTGCTTCACGAATGCACGCGGCCATGTCCCGCCATGCCTGCTGGGAGTTGTTCTCCGGATGGGGCCGCCACATGCTGTTCTGGTTGCGCGTTCCAGTGCATATGTGAATCGCCATCTGCGGGAACGCTTCGGCCAGGACTTGGAGCCGCTGCAAGCCATTCCGGCGGTGCTCCACATCTGGATGACACATGTTGAACGTGCCCTGCACGCTGCCGATCTTGATGCCGCGAGCTGTGGCTTCCCGTCGAAATCTCTCCGCGAGTCCCGCGGGTATCTTGTCGGGCATCTCCGGCAGACCGGCGCATGCCATGCTCACTTGCACGCAAGTAAGCCCATGGGCCTTGGCCTCATCCAGCCGCGCTTCGAGCGTCCCCGTGGTGTATGTGGTTGCCAGTAGGATGCCGACCTGAGGCAGCGCGCGATCCGCCGCCTCCACTGGACCTTGCGCGCTGGCAGTCTCGATAGCGGTGACCCCGGCCAGCGTTAGAAAATCCCGCCGGCTGCCGTGCTTACGAATAGGTGTTGAGTAGAAACGCTCAGGCATCCGCCCGGTGTCTTTTTGTGAACCAGAGAATTGCATGTTTTCCTCCGAGCCGGCTGTGTGGGTGAACGCCCACCGGCTGCAGCGCTTACAAGGCTATCATGGACCCGGACACGATTCATTCCCGTGATCGGACTCATCGCTACGGGTCATTTTATATTGAAGAAGACCTCACGCAAGCACTATCTTATGCCGCCGGGCGCAATTTTCTGGAGAAATATGAAACAAGGGCACTCCTCCAAGTTTTGTGGACGTTCCCATTGCACGCCGGTGAAGGTGTACAGTCACATTTGATCTGAAACAAAGCAAAAGGGGACTCATCCGGAAGCTCCAGAACAGTTCACTGGCAACCTGTTTCGCGTCTTCTCGTGCTAGAGTTCACGAAGCGGACAATTTGCGCACCAGATGAATATCCTGGCGCTTTGCAGCACTTCCAGATTGAGGGCCACCTGGAATTATCGTTGAAAATGGCGTGCCATGTTGGTGCAGTAGGCAATTTCATATCTCCAGCTCTTCTCCAGGGGTCCACTTCGAAGTAGCGCGGCGTGATCCCTAACGTTGCTTTGCAAAACGAAGCCATTCTTGAAGGACTGTCACCGTAATCCAGTCCACCATAAATGTATATATAATGGCGTTGTGCTGAAGATCATCCACCTGCTGCTATGTGCCACAATTCAAGTGAACGCCGCAGACCAATTCACGCCACAGCAGCGCCGTTATTGGGCCTTCCAACCAGTAAAACCAATTGCTGTTCCAGCACTCCGCGATAAGTGGGTTCGCAACCCAATTGACGCCTTCGTCCTGCAAAAATTGCGCACCAAGGAAATTGTACCCAGCCCCGACGCAAGCCGTGCCGTGCTGATTCGCCGAGCGTTCCTGGACCTTACAGGACTGCCACCTTCCGCAGAACAAACCGAAGCCTTCATCGCTGACCGTGCACCGAATGCCTATGAAACTTTGATAGACCGGCTGCTTGAGTCGCCGCAGTATGGCGAGCGCTGGGCTCGGCATTGGTTGGACATCGCTCGTTTCGCTGAAAGCACCGGTTTCGAGGATGACGTCACCCGTCCCAACGTCTGGCGCTATCGCGACTATGTCATCAAGTCCTTTAATGGCGACAAGCCCTACGACCGCTTTGTGCGCGAACAGATCGCCGGGGATGAAATGTGGCCCGAAGATTTCGACGCACGCGTCGCTACAGCGTTCAACCGCCACTATCCAGAGGAGGGCAACAACAAGGACCTTCTCCTGGCGCGGCAGGAGATGCTGCACGATATCACGTCAGTCACCGGCGCGGCGTTCCTGGGGTTGACGTTCGAGTGTGCCCGGTGCCACGACCATAAATTCGATCCCATCCGGCAGCGCGACTACTACAAACTGCAAGCATTTTTTGCAAATGTGATGCACGACGACCGCCTCCCACTGGTCTCTGGTGATGGGCTGAGCGACTATTCCCGCCGCATGTCCGAGTGGGAAGCCAAGACGCAGCCGATCTGGGACGAGATGTCCGCACTGTTGATGCCCAAGCGAACTTTTACTCCGGATCAGTTGCTGGAACGTTACCCGGATTACGCCGTGGAAGCAGTGAAGGCATCGGAAGCAAAGCGGACGCCAATTCAGCAATGGATGGTGTCACTACTGGCAACAAAAACGTGCGGCACCTGCCCCTTGCGCCCCAAGCCATGGGAAGATCCAAGCTTCAGAAGTGTGGTGAACAAGCTCGACAAAGAACAGAAGAAGCGGTTCGACGAACTTGAGGCCGAACTCGCCAAGTATGCGCCGCTTAAACCCCGGGATGTTGAACGTGGCGCTGGCATGTTTGATGTAAGCCGCACGGCCCCACCGACGCACGTATTGGGAGTGGGCGTGTACACCTCTCCAGGTCAAGAAGTGGAACCCGGCTTCCTCGGCATTTTGGACGACCGGCCCGTGAAGGTGACCTCAACGAACAACAGCACTGGACGGCGCACAGCCCTAGCCAATTGGCTGGCGGATCCATCGAACCCACTTACTGCGCGAGTGATGGTGAACCGCGTTTGGCATCATCACTTCGGCACAGGCATAGTTGCCACTCCTGGCGATTTCGGTGTTATGGGCGCACGCCCCACGCACCCCGAATTGCTGGATTGGCTGACTGCAGACTTCACTTCCCATGGCTGGAGTTTGAAGCGCTTGCACCGCCTGATCATGACTTCCAGCGCCTACCGGCAAAGTTCGCAGCAGCGTGAGGCCGCCAAGGAGATGGATCCGGATAACAAGTTGTTGTGGCGCTATCCACCGCAACGGTTGGAAGCGGAAGCCATTCGCGACAGTGCCCTGGCAGTCTCCGGCCTTTTGAACAGCGCGATGGGCGGCCCCAGTGTGTTCCCGCCGCTGCCGGCCAAAATGCCGAAACCGGTAGGCGGGTGGGATGCGAACCAGGATGCGGCGCAACACAACCGGCGAAGCGTGTACATCTTCGTCCGTCGGAACGATCCTTATCCGATGTTGAATGCCATCGACTTCCCCGATTCGCATGAGAGCTGTTCACGACGCAACCGCACAACCACAGCGCCACAAGCGCTGACGCTACTCAACAGTCCGCTGATGGCTGACTGGGCGCGCCATTTCGCTACTCGCTTGAAGGATCAAGCGCCGGGGCAACAGGTGAAATCGGCATACATGCTTGCCTATTCGCGTATGCCCGAACCACGCGAAATGGATTCGGCCATGACGTTTCTGGCCAGTCAGACGAAAGTGGCCAGCGCCGCCGATGCGCTTGCCGATTTCTGCTTGATGCTGATGAACTCCAATGAGTTCGTCTATAGGTTTTGATGCTATGACAACCAACACTCCGCAATCCAGACGCCGGTTCTTGTCGAGTGCCGCGAGTGGCCTGGGCGCTTTGGCCCTGGCTGACCTCGCCTCTGGGCAACAGCCTCATCACAAGCCGCGGGTTAAGTCAGTCATCTGGTTGTTCATGGAAGGCGGGCCCAGCCACATTGATTTGTTTGACCCGAAGCCGGAGTTGGACAAACTGTCGGGCCAGATAACTCCGCCTTCGTTCAAATTGCCGGTAACCAGCGCCACCGGTTCGCATCGCATGCCTCTTGTGGGAACCAAGCGTAAGTGGAAGCAGCACGGTCAAAGCGGCCTGTGGGTGTCTGACTGGTACCCGAACATTGCGCAGCAGGTGGACAAGCTTGCGGTGCTGCGTTCCTGCTGGGCCGATGGACTGAATCATGTAGGCTCCGTGCGGCAAATGAATACTGGCTCGATTCTTGCCGGGCGGCCATCGCTGGGCGCTTGGACCACCTACGGGTTGGGCGAGGCGAATCGCAACTTGCCGTCGTTTGTAGTGCTCACCGATGACAAGGTGGTGCGTGGCGGGCCCACAAATTGGAGCTCGGGCTTTCTGCCGGCCACCTTTCAGGGAACGCTGTTCCAAAAAGAGGGTCCGCCAATTGCTGACATCGTTCCTCCTGCGGAGGTAACCGATGGACGCCAGCGCGCGCGGCTTGACTTCCTGCGGACGCTGAACAGGCAACATGCGGAGCGATGGCCGGGAGAGGACGAGTTGGACGCCCGCATGCAAAGCTACGAACTGGCTTATCGCATGCAGGGCGCGGCACCCGATGCGGTGGATCTGACCAAGGAAACCGAAGCCACGCGAAAACTCTACGGTATGGACGAAAAGGAGACAGCGCGTTTTGGGACCAACTGCCTCTTGGCACGGCGGCTGGTGGAGCATGGAGTCCGCTTCGTAGAGGTTTACTGCGGCAGTGGTAGCGGCTGGGACGCGCACACCGGGCTGGAAGAGAACCACACCAAATGGTGCCGTGCTTCAGACAAACCCATTGCCGGGCTGCTTGCTGACCTGGAGTCTCGTGGTTTGTTGAAAGATACGCTGGTGGTGTGGGGCGGCGAATTCGGACGGACGCCGTTCACCGATACGAACTCGACTGGCGGCGGCGCGCAATATGGTCGTGACCACAATCCGTGGGGCTTCACCATGTGGATGGCTGGCGGGGGAATTAAGGGTGGCCAAGCGATTGGCACCACCGATGACATTGGATTTAGGGCAGTTGAAAAGCCCTATCACGTGCACGACATCCATGCGACTGTTTTGCATCTGCTGGGTCTGAATCATGTGCAAGTCACCTACCTGCACAATGGCCGTTTTGAGAGGCCGACGCTCACGGGTGGTCAACTGATCGGGGATGTGTTGGCCTGAGATGATTCTGCGTTCAGTGTTGCGCAGATTTCCGCCATGGCGAATCACAAACCTCCGGTTAACCGTCCGTAATGAGGTTGCATGCCGGAGACCAATTTCACGACCCTCGGTCGCAGCCCCATGAGAAATGCCTGATATCCACCGATACAGACGGTATCCTACTCCCAAGCGCTTCCGCAAACTCGATGGCCTCGGCTGGCTGAGCCTGGGTTCTAATACTTCGATTTTCCCGCATGGGGCCGGACATTGCTTGGCGGCTTGATGCCCTCACACACTTTGCATTCTGCTACGATACGATCGAGCAGGAGGGTTTGTGTGGAATGGTGTTTTAGTTTTCTCGCTCGCGATGGTTCCGGTTGCCTTGGCAGGTCCGGGTTTCAGCACCATCAGCCGTAAGCACATCAGCCTCGAAATCCGCAAGCCGGGACAGATTCGTCTGGCCAACACTTCGGTGGCTTTCAGTGGTAATGTAACCAATCCTCAGTACCAGCCCGTATTGGCCAGCTTGCTGACCACGCTCGCAACGGAGATCGTTAAGAATGAAAAGACCTTGGTGGTGAAAGCCACACCGAAGGAGGCGGAATGGACCTTGTTCATGAACGTGACAGGGTATTCGGCTCCAAACCCCAAAAGCGAAACGCAGAGAATCGGAAACGCCACCACCGTGATGAAACACTGGAGTGGTTCGTTGAGAGTGGCGTATAGGGTCTTAGACCGCAAAGGAGTAGTTCACGATGCCGGCAATATTTCCTCTTCGTATGAGAAAGCCACTCCGGAGGGTGGAAGCAAGGGTGGCCACGTACTTACTGGTTGGATTGACAAAGTACCTGGAAGGTCGAAATCCGTTGAACCTGTTCCAGTAACCGCTGAGGATCTCAAACAGATTCTGATCAGCAAGGCTTCAGACGAAATCAGTTCAAAGTTGGGAAATACCAGCATGAAGTTGGACGTGAAGGTGGCAACCGGCGAAGATCATCTGAACCGCGCGGCGACTCTGATGGAACAAAAGCTGTGGGCACGTGCCTTGCAAGAAATTGAATCAGCTGAGGCATTCTCCAAGGCCGAAGAGGAATCATACAGGTTGTATGACCTGGGCTTGATTCATGAGGCGATGTCCTACGAAGCAAGATCATACAAGGAACAGCGGACGAATCTTTTTCAAGCGCAGAGCTATTATGACAAGGCGATGGAGTCGAACCGCAAAGAGAAGTACTTTGTTCAAACGGTAGCTCGCTTACGAGACTCGATTGCCCGTTACAAGACGCTGGACGATCAGCAAAAGCTGGACGGAAAACCAACTAGCGCACCGGCAGCGCCAAAATCAGCGGCAAGGAGTGGAGGCATTCCCGCAGGTGGGCAAAAAACGAACACTGCCGCCGATATCATTCGACTGTACAAAGCAGGCATTGCCAGAGATCAAATTTTAGAAATCATTCAAAGTGCTCCGCTGGACTTCAACCCGGTTGATGTTCAAACAGTCCTGGCCATCAAGGATGCTAACCTTCCTATTGACGTTCAAAACGAAATGCGGAAGAAAGTTGGTGTCGCACCGCTTAAACCCGTATCGCGGCCAACCATTCCTCCACCGCCAGCAAAGAAACAAGGCGTAAAATGACGCCAGGAGAGTAGGCAATCATGACACGGCGGCAATGGCTTGCAATAACCGCGTCAGCCGCGACGGCAAATGGACAGGATGGTTTGAATACGCACGGAGCGGCTCGAGACCTGCTTTATCAGGCTTTGGAACAACTCTCGCCGCGCGCCACACCTACAAAAATACGTGAAGCAATCAGTCTGATTCGCGCTGCACTAGATCAATACCCTAGTTTTGGCGATGCTTACTATTTCCGTCATCTTTGCCTGAAGCGTCTGAACCAGGACGCGCCGCAGCAGAGCCGGGATCTAAGGGACGCTCGAAAGTATGAATCGGAAGCGCTACGGGAGGGACTGGATCCATTTACGTTGGCTGTTCCCAAAATCTTCGATGACTTGACGATAGTCGCGCAAAAATGGGCGCTGGTTATTGGCATCAGCCAATTCAAGAAACCCAATGGCGCTACCCCGCTCCAATATGCTTCGGCAGATGCAACTGTTTTTGCCGATTTGCTTCGCGACCCTAAGGTTGGGCGATTTCCGCCGGATCAAGTCTTCTTGTTGGTTAATGAAGCAGCAACCACAGCCAACATCAAGGCGCGTCTGAATACGATCGCCCGGAAGGCAGGCAGCCGGGACATGGTGGTGGTGTACATCGCTACACATGGAACTCCGCGGGAACAAGACCTGCGTGAAATCAGCTTCCTCTACACCCACGATACCGATACTTCCAGCCGGGATGCTATTTTTGGAAGCGCGCTTTCCATGGTTGAGGTGTCGCTTATTCTTGTAAATCGCTGTCTGGCTCAGAGGACGGTCAGTATTTTTGACACCTGCCATAGCGGAGCGGCCAATCCTGGACTGGCGCTCTCCAGCGCGGACATGAACCGCTTTAGAGATGGGGCGGGGCGCTATGTCCTCAGTTCGTGCGGAGAGGAGCAATATGCCTACGAGGCCGACGGACACGGGTACTTTACAGCGTCATTGGTTGGGAAGTTGCGGGCGGCAAAAGGCTGCGTCAAGATCCACGATTTGTTTCAAAGCGTGCAAGCCGAAGTGAGTTCAACCGTGCGAAAGAAGCACGGCAAGCTACAAACCCCGGTGATGTTGAAAAGCGACAGCGCTGCCGAGATTATCCTGGGTATTGCACCTGGGCGCCCGATGGAAACCTGTCTTAGTTAAGCGGTGTGCACTTTTTCGTGTTCATCTAACCTGGGATTCTCGACATTCACTTCCGCAAAGAAAACCACGGCCATCGCTACGGCCAACCCACTCCAACTAAGCCAAAGCACGTGGGTATACATCAGCAGAGCGCTCAACAGGAAAAGACCAAACGATGCCAGGCAAATGTGGACGACTTTTTCGCGAACAGTACGAGCTGGCCAAACGGTTTCTACGCCTAGTAGCAAGAGCCCAAACATCACATCCATTACGAACAGCCATTTGCGGTGTACTTCATGCAAATAACTTCCAGAAATCTCAGCTTGCACCGCAGCAACATTCAATGCTAAGCCGGAAACCTCACCAGCGGAAGACAAGTAGTCATCTTTGTGCTGGAAGGTGCCGCCGATCAAAACAATTTTCCCGTTCAACAAGCTCCTGCCATTTTCCTTTTCGAATGGCAGCCGTTGACCAAGCCCGGTTGTGGGTCCAGCTCCATGGCTCTCATACTCCCCTCCGGGGCAGTTCCCCAGCAAGTTCCGCGCCGATATCCAGCGGGCTTTCTTCCGAAGGGTGAGAAAGACCAACTCTTCATCCTCTTCGGCCTCGCCCTCATGATGCTTGTACGTATTGGCTAGTCTGTGCGCCAAAGTCTGCGTGTTAGGTTGGGAATCAAGCCGGAATGTCCGTGGAAAACGCCTGATGCGGCTATCGCCTTCCTTGGGAAAAACAGGGGGCGCCCATTGCAAACCGGGCGGCAATGCTTTGACATTGAATCCAACAACAGCGGATGCAACATAGGCGGCATCTTTATCCAATTCGCCCGCTTGCTTGACCAAACCGGCAGCCCAAATCAACGGCGTCGTGTCCTTCTTCTGGCCGAATTGGGAATTTAGGTAGAGTTGGGCGTAGCTGCTTGATTCGGTAAGTATGTCTACGCCGATAACCGCAGGGCCGTAGCTTGCCACTGCACTCACAAGAGCCAACACTGATATCTCGCTCAGTGGAGAGACTCCATTAAAGCAAGCCTTGAACGAGTCATCATCAATGTCCACCACGACTACCTCATCCGATGTGTCCTTGCCCGTTCCCACGCTCGTGATCCCGTGTAGGAAATCGAACGCCACCCCTTCCAGGCTGTCAAACCACCCACGGTTTTCCAGCACCCACATCAGCAGAGCTGACAAGATGACCAATCCTGCCCCCTGCGCAAATCGTATGATTCGCCCCCATCTCTCCTTCTTCATTTCATGCGGCTCTGCTTTTCCACAAAATCGGCCAAGCCAGCCAAGTAAGCATGCCGGGCGGTTAGTATCGCGCCCGGGCTGGAGACATCGGCCAACTTCTCCAATTCATCAGTTGTCCTTAACCAATCCCCATTTAATTTCCCAAATTGCGGCTGTGGTGTAACGACGATCCAAGCGGGCGGAATATCCGAGTCAGCCTTACATGTATCGGGCTGACCTTTTTCCAGGCTATACCCACCAGGTTGAAGACCAGGCACAAGCACGGCTCCTTCAGGATCAACACTCGAGTCCCAATTAATGGCGAAAGAAATGGGTTTAGCTTGTGCCCCCAGCCGCTTTAATGTAATGCAATAACGGCCTTCCAAGACGCGACGAAGGGCCGACCCCCAATGAACCCCCTGGGAATCGGAGAGCAGAAGTGCGTCGTTTGGGATGTTCGCCGCTCTTGCCGCTGCCGTAACATAGCCTTGCGGCTCACGATCGTCCAGCAGTTCTGAAAGCCGCTTCCGCGCACCATGAGATGCAGAGACCGGATGTTCCACCTTGGCCGAAGCGTTATTGCCGCAGGCAGTGAAACGGCAGCTTCCAGTGGGGCAAGAATAAAAATGGATCCCCTCACCCGGACAATCCAGCAGCAACGCAGAAGCCTTTCCTGGATTTGATTTCGTAAATACAATCGGTTCAGATACTAGTAATTGCTGGCCACTCAATAGCGTTTTTGACTTTGCTGTCCAACCCGCATCCGCCTTCAAGACCTTTGCCTGAGCGTGCAGCAACTGTCCGGAAAGCAACAGGACCAGAGCCAACGAGTCAAGAAGGCCTCTCCTAAGCATGGTGCATCTCCTTTACATAATCATACAAATTCTGCATCAACTTTCTCTGGCCATGGCGCGATGCCGTGATCACCTTATTGCTTTGGCCCAATAAGTTAGTTGGATCAGCCTCTCCGCTTACGGGTCAATTGAGAGGACATAGGCCCCTGTTTCGCGTTCGTTCGCAGTGGTGGCATCAATCCGGCGGTTCCGGTTCCGCGGCCTGCTGCTCCCATGATGGTGGCTGTGCCGGGCGCTGTGGCAACACCTGGTGCGGCTGATGGCACCAGCGCCGTCAATTGGACGGATTGTGCTAGGGCCGGGAGACACACCAGCGCCCCGATCAGCACGGCACCACCGCGCCGTGCTTTTGAACCAGTCGCTCTTTGCAACGGTATGAATAAGCACTTACTCCCGGGCGGAGAGTGAGGGTACTTCATTGCGACCCCTTTTAGGCGGAAGAATCCATAAATTCGCTGTGAGCAAGGGTATCACGTTGACACCGCAGAAGGAAGGATACCAACATTGAGACGCATGCAAAGCGGGGACACTGTCTTCGCCGTCACCAACCCAAAACTCTACCTTCGCCAATATCAAACACTTGAAAATCACAATCGGAAGTTGGCTCTTCTGAATCAGAGGATCGCGGGCCAAACGGCCCCAGCAATCTCTGATAGCAAGCTGCAGATGCCTTTTGCTCGGAATATCCTCAATGGAATGGCACTCGTCCCGGATGTCGCCGTCCCATCAAAATGATGCAAAACTTATAACCTCTCCATCGCCTCTTCCCCTGCCTTTCTGCCTTCTTCAATCCACCGTTGCGCATTTGCTCTTGACCAAACAGCAGCATCACGAAATGAACCAGGCATTTTCGCAGGGGCAAGGTAAATCCAATCGGCTGTGGATTCTGTTTCCATTTCCTGCTTCGGAACATCCCCCTGCCTCCAACGGTGCAAACTATGCAGTAATCTTCCCTTTAAGTTCCACCACCACGGCAGGCCCACCCAGACATTTAAACAGACCAGACGCTTAGCTCCCACAACTCTCCCAAAGCTATGCGGCAAGCCTTCCATCAATCCGCCATCCCAATACCAATTTCCATTGATTTTCACTGGCGGGAGCAAACCGGGCACTGCGCAGGATGCCTTAAGGTGGCGCACTGTGATCTGTTCATTGGTGACCATTTCCACCTGCAAACCAGGAAGCCGCGTCATGGTTACGCCGATGTTGGTCTGCGGTTTGCAAAGGGAATAAATGTTCTCCACGTCAGCCCAAACCGCGGATGGATCAAGCAAGCTGCTGGACAAACCGGTGGGGAAGCGCCAGTGAAGTTCCTGGTAAGCGGTTAGATTCAGCCACCGGTCTACCAGAACCTGTGGATCTAACCCACCCGCAATCGCCCAGGCGTTCAGAGATCCGGCGGATGCGCCAATTACCCAATCGGGCTTGGGCAGTTTCTGATGAAGAACTTGCCAAGCCCCAGCCTGCCAAGCGCCAAACATGCCACCACCGGAAAGGATAAGGGCAGTCAAGGTTTATTCAACTGTACCGTTGTTACGAATGGTAACGGTGTTTGCTTCCGGCGAAATCGCGATGCCTTTGCGGTACAGCGTTGGAACAACCGTTGCCGCCCCACCGCTAGAAAGCATCGCTAATCGCCCAGTCTGTTTCGGAAAGACTGCTTCGGAGGTGCCGGCCTTGATGTTGAAAGATATCTGCCGGAGCGCATTGGCAAAGTAAGCGAATTCCCCTTCCTCATTCGCCGGAAAAATTTCCAGGGTTCCGTCCATGTCTGACTCTGCAGGCTTGACAAGTTTGAATGCCGGAATGCCTTCGGGGGAGATGGTCAATGATCCTTCCAGCGGCTCAACAGCTTCCGCTGTGCCGCAAGAGTTGACGGTTAGAGCCAAAACTTTGGTAACACTAATAAATGACTCTTGAACCTGCACTGTGAAGATACTTAGTCTACCTAAACTACCTGGAGTGGGAATCCCACTGATCAGTCCCGCTCTGGAAAGGGTCAAAGGTGCAGGTAGCGAACCAGAGACGATCGACCAGGAGTAAACAGGTTGGACACCGCCAGTGGCCTGAAGCTGTATCGAAATGTTGGAACAACCAGATTGCGTAGGTAGCAAAGTATTTGTGGTGATGGTTAGCGGGGGATTCTGCTGGCAGGTAGACACTTCAAACGTAAATGTCTTCGTAGTTGTGCTTGATGGTGTGTTTGAATCTCTGACGTTAATATTGAAGGTATAAATTCCTGGAGCGATCGACGAGCCCGCAAGCAGGCCCGAAGAAGTAAGCGTAAGGTTTGCGGGTAATGACGAATTTGCGGCGACAGTCCAGGTATAGGGACCTACTCCTCCTGTGGCAACCAACTGCATATCGACTCTTGCACAACCCACCTGCGGAATATGCGGAGTCGTGAGAATTGCCAAAGGTCGTATGGAGCCGCAAGGCAGAATATTCAAGGTGAACATTCGCGTAACAAAGTGCGTGGAGCTAAAGGAATCTGCCGATACAATCTCAAAAACATAAACTCCCTCAACGGAAGGACTACCTGAGATTACACCCGCCAGACTCATCGTCAACTGTGGCGGAAGTGAGCCGGAAGGCATACCGTAATGGTATGGTAGCACTCCTCCTGTCGATAAAATTGTAGCGGCATAAGGGGAGCACGTCGTTCCATTTGGCAAGGCGGTAGTAACGAAGGATTGTGGCCCAGGATCAGGAAGCGGTTGAACTGAGATCGTAAACAAATTGGATACAGGCGGATGGGCAGTGTCCGTGGCGTTGATTCGGAACGTATACACGCCGGTAGCTGTTGGAATTCCCGTAAGAGCTTCTCCATTCGTTAGGGTCATCCCAACGGGTAGACTCCCGCTATGAAGCGAAAAGGTTACGGCTCCAATTCCAGAACGCGGATGTAAGCTTAAGGGAATACTGCAGTTGACATTCACTTGGCATGATTGAGCGACAGGGCCACTCCAAACCGGCGCGCCAACGCCACCACCAACAGCGGGGCCCGTTCCCACATTTAGAGTGACAGTAGCGTTGGCGGATGTACCCGATAGGGCACCAAAACCAACAAAAGTGAGCGTCCCGCCTAGAGTAGTTGGATTCGTGATTGCCGCGGGGTCCGCCGAAATTGTCACGGTCATTGGAGTAGTGAAATCATCTTGTGGCGCACTCAGCCAAAGACCTCCTGTGACGTTAATATAAAACCCTCCCGGCACGCTGGAAGTAACTCGGATGGTCTGAGTCAGCCTCGGACCTCTAGGTGTTGCATTGAAAACTAAAGTGGAAGGTGTAATGCTGATCGTCGTCTGGGCGCTCGCTACGCCAGCACAAACAATAGCCAGAAATGAAAATAGCATTTTATTAAACACGTCTTAATAATACAGGAATGGCAGAACTAAGGCGTTTTCTTTAAGAGGGGCACTATCTTTGCGCAGTTCTAAGGCTTAGGCTTTCGCAATTTGACAGTTGACAACCTTTACACCAGAAACGCGCTTCTGCGTATTTTCTCGGAGGATATTAATCGAAATCAACAAAACTCTCTCTTCTTTTTGCTCTCCTAAGTATTCGCCGACAAAACGGACCCAGGTCGGCGGCGAATTCTTGCATGCCACGAGGCCGCCCCGGCCTTTGTCGGCTAGTTAGTGTTCGGCGGCAGCGGCCTGGATGGTGCACAGCAAAGCTATCTGTACTTTGTTGTTGCGCAAAACGGGATGTGGCTGATCAAAGGCCGCGACGGCGATGCCACCAGCAACGTTGCACCGAAGACGGCCAACGACGCAGTGAAGAAACCGGAATCAACGAATGCCCTTGAATTGCGTGTGGGCGCAGATAAAGTAGACTTCGTGATCAATGGAACCGTGGTGCATTCGGCACCTAAGAGCGGAGCGCTCGCCAAGACCGATGGCCTCTACGGCATCCGCATCAACCATCAACTGGAAGTTCAAATTGATGGCTTAGCTCATTCGAAGTAGCTTCAAGCGGGCGGGTTTAGAGCCGCCCGCACAAACTCCACAGCCTCGCCCACGGGCACTTCTGTAAGTTTGCCGGTACGCCGTTCCACAACCTCAACAATTCCCTGCGCCAGTTTCTTACCCACCGTTATGCGCCAAGGAATGCCCACAAGTTCGGCGTCCTTGAACTTCACGCCAGGCCGCTCATCACGGTCGTCCATCACTGTATCGAACCCTGCTTTTTGACACTCAGCGTATAGCTGCTCGGCTGCTGTGCGTAGCGCCTCATCCTTTACATTCACCGGAATCACTACTACCGTAAATGGCGCGATGGACGCTGGCAGGCTCATCCCGTTTCCATCGTGAAACAGTTCCACTGCTGCGCATAGAATTCGCTCAATGCCAATGCCGTAGCTGCCCATGATTGCGGTAACCTCTTTGCCACTTTCATCCAGCACTTTAAGTCCCATGGCCTTTGAATATTTGTAGCCAAGCTTGAAGATGTGGCCAATCTCCACGGTCTTCACAATCTCCAAAGGATCGCCGGTATCCACGCTGGTATCACCAGCGGCTACTTGCCGCAGTTCGTGATAAGCAGCTTTGAAGTCCTTGCCAGGGGTTACATTCCGAAGATGGTAATCGTCCTTATTAGCACCGCAAATCATGTTCCTGCGGCCTTCCAGCGCCTTATCCACAACCACTCTCATCTTCACGCCGATTGGACCCAGCGAACCCGCTGCCGCACCGAACCATTCCTGAATTTCCGCTGGTAAAGCGGCGCGCACTTCCCCCGCACCCATCACGCCAGCAAGCTTGGCTTCGCTCAATTGATGATCGCCACGCAGCAATGCCAGTATTGGCTTGCCATCACCGACCATCACCAGGCTCTTCATTTGTGACGTTGCCGGCAACTTGGTGAATTCTGCAATTTCGTCGATGGTCTTGAACCCAGGGGTATGAAATTCCTCAGGAGTCAGGTCGCCTTCCGGATCGGGAATTGCTGGCGCAACTGGACGCGAAATTGCTTTTTCCAGATTCGCCGCGTAACCAGTTGCCGGGCAATGCACCACGTAATCTTCACCCGCTTCACTTTGCACCATGAATTCGTGCGATTGACTGCCACCCATAGCACCGGAATCGGCTTCCACGGTCATGTACCGCAAACCACAACGATCGAAGATACGGCAATATGCCTGACGATGCTTTTCGTAGGAGACATCCAGTCCAGCGGCATCTATATCGAATGAGTAGCTATCTTTCATTGTGAATTGCCGTGTGCGAAGCAAACCACTTTTCGGGCGTGGTTCATCACGGAACTTCACTTGAATTTGATACCAAAGCTGCGGCAACTGCTTGTAGCTGCGTAGTTCACCACGGGCGATGGAGGTCATCACTTCTTCATGGGTCATGCCCAGGCAAAGGTCACGGCCGAAGCGGTCTTTCAGGCGGAACATGTTATCGCCCATCACATCCCAGCGGCCGGACTCCTTCCACACTTCAGCGGGGTTCAATGCTGGCAAGTAGAATTCCTGCGCGCCGATGGCGTCCATTTCTTCACGGACAATTTTCGTGATCTTCAGAATTGAGCGTTGCGCCAAAAACAGGTAATTGTAGATACCGGCTGAGAGTTGACGGATGTATCCGGCTCGCAACAACAATCGATGGCTGGCTACCTCAGCCTCGGCTGGGTTGTCCCGCAGTGTGGGAACGAATAACTTACTCCAAAGCATACAATGGCCTCGTTGAAATTTGGGAATTGGAAATGGGGACTACTTCACGAAAACGCAGGGTGGCAGCCGCAATTTTACAATCGCGGCAAAGTAGGCAGCGGGTGGGGGGCCAACCTGGATAGAATCATTACTAACGATTTTAGCATGCTAAAATAAAGGTTCCCCACATGAAAATTGCTATCGGAGCGGATCATGCCGGCTTCGTTCTTAAACAATCCTTAGTTGAGCGGTTGCGCCAACAGGGGCACGAGGTTGAAGACCTGGGTACAAATGGTCCAGAGTCGGTTGACTATCCTGACTTCGCAGCTGCCGTGGCGCACCAGGTTGCCGATAGGAAAGTGGAAAAAGGAATTCTGGTTTGTTCCAGTGGTGTAGGCATGTCTATTGCAGCCAACAAGGTGCATGGAATTCGTGCCGCGCTGGGAGTATCGGTAGAGGAAGTAGACGTTGTGCGCCGCCACAACGATGCAAATGTTCTCACCATCGGAGCGCGCTTCACCGGCGCACCGCTGGCAGAAGCAATGGTGGACAAGTTCTTGACAACCAGTTTTGATGGCGGGCGGCATGGACGGCGCGTAGAAAAAATAGCTGCAATTGAAGCCAGTGAAGATCAAACTCAATAGAGGGAGGACGCATAAACAATGAATGTGAACCCAATGGGACGGTCCCTAGCCGAAGTAGATCCAGATGTTTACAGGGCTATTCGAGAAGAATTAGAGCGCCAGAATTCGCGCTTGGAATTGATTGCCAGCGAAAACTTTACGTCCGAGGCGATTCTTGAAGCAACAGGCAGCGTCTTCACCAATAAGTACGCCGAAGGGTACCCAGGCAAGCGCTACTACGGAGGCTGTGAATTTGCTGACGTCGTTGAAAATCTGGCGCGCGATCGTGCCAAGAAGTTATTCAAGGCTGAATATGCCAACGTGCAACCGCATTCCGGTTCGCAAGCAAATCAGGCTGCATATTCTGCGGTGATCAACCCGGGCGATACTGTGATGGGCATGAATCTTGCGCACGGAGGGCATTTGACCCACGGGCATGCCCTCAACTTTTCAGGCAAGACTTACAAGATTGTTCCGTACGGGGTTCGCAAGGACGACGAGCTGATTGATTATGAAGAAATGGCGAAACTCGCCGAAGAGCACAAGCCGAAAATGATTATCGCCGGAGCCAGCGCCTATCCTCGCATCATTGACTTTGCTAAGTTTCGTGCCGTGGCCGATAGCGTTGGAGCAATTTTCCTGGTAGACATGGCCCATTTCTCTGGCCTGGTTGCCGCAGGACTTTATCCTAATCCTTGCGAATACGCAGACATTGTAACTTCAACAACTCATAAAACTTTGCGCGGTCCCCGTTCTGGCATTATTCTGGCCAAAGAAAAGTATGGCCCTGCAATCGACAAGAATGTTTTCCCTGGTGCACAGGGCGGCCCTTTAATGCACGTGATTGCAGCTAAGGCCACCTGTTTTCTGGAAGCACTGAAGCCCGAATTCGTCACCTATCAAAAAGCAGTGATTGCCAATGCCAAAGCAATGGCGGGTGCGCTTGATGGCGCTGGGTATCGCGTAGTTTCCGGTGGCACGGATACGCACTTGGCTCTTGTCGATGTTTTTGCCAAAGGCGTTCGGGGCAAGGAAGCAGAGAAATCGCTGGATGAAGCGCACATCACCGTGAACAAAAATGGCATTCCATTCGACTTGAATCCGCCCATGAACCCCAGCGGAGTTCGCCTAGGCAGCCCGGCTGTAACCACTCGCGGATTTGGTGAAAAGGAAATGCGCGTTGTCGGCAACTTGATTGCTGAAACACTCGATGCCGTTGCTGCAAAGGGTCTGGATGGTTCAGGACCAGCCATTGAAAGTGTGCGCGGTAAAGTGAAGCGCCTAACGGAAGAGTTCCCGCTTTACGCCTGGAAACTAGCGACTGCGAGCGTGTAACCTTGCCGCTGCACGTCGCCATTGACGTCCGCCACTGGAATGATTTCGGATTCGGAACATACATCCGGAATCTGGTGAAAGCATTGGCGAAATCGTCGGCAGGGTACCGGTTCACTCTGATTGCTTCGGAAACAGACCGTTCAGAACTGGACGGTCTGCCGGAAAATTTCAAAGTAGTCTTCTATGAAAAAGTGGACACTCAAAGGCTGGAACATATTGCCTTTCCTTTGTTCTTAAGAAGACTTGGCGCAGATCTGGTTCACATTCCTTTGAATCGCATTCCCACGTTAATGCCCAAGCCTTACGTGGTAACCGTCCACGATCTTTCCAGTCTGTTGTTTGCCGACAGGGACACACTCAGCGAAAACATCCGGTCCTACTTTTTTCGCCGAGGGTTGATTCGCGCCGACCGCGTGATAGCCGTTTCTGGTTCCACACGGCGGGACGTTTGTAACCTGTTGAACATACCCGCCTCGAAGGTTCGGCGAATCTATAACGCAATTGATCCCAGTTTCCACAACACCTCGCTTGATGCGGAAAAGACCAGGACTGTGATGGAACGCTATCAGGTTGACTACCCGTATCTTCTTTATGCAGGTTCCATTCGGCCTCAAAAGAACGTGGCGCGGTTGGTGGAGGCTTTCGCTGTGTTGCGTGGTGATCTGGAAACGCATCGAGTCTACAAGAACCTGCGCCTGATTATCATTGGCGATGAGTTAGCCAAGTATCCCGCTGTTCGTCGTGCGGTGATGCAGACGCGTGTCGATAAGGTAGTTCGCTTCATGGGCTTCTTACCTGCCGAAGAATTACGGGCATTTTATTCTAATGCGGAGGCCTTCGTGTTTCCGTCGCTATATGAAGGGTTCGGCCTGCCACCCTTGGAGGCGATGGCCTGTGGCACTCCGGTGATTGCCAGCGGTGTTAGTTCACTGCCGGAAGTGCTCGGGGAAGCGGCGATGACAGTGAACCCGGAGAATGTGTTCGACATAGCACGCGGCATCAAAGACGTAATTTTGGAACCAGAGTTCCGCCGGCAGCTAGTGCATCGCGGGTATGAACGTTTGATGGAGTTCAGTTGGGACCGCACGGCTGGACAGGTTTTGCAAGTTTACGACGAGGTTGCTGGCCGGAAGCGATGATCAAACACACTACAGCCTCGCGTACAGACAATCGAAAATGCAATTCAACTGGCGTTCCTCCTTTCATCTTCTGGACTGCTCCCAACAAGCAGCCTGCTTTTAAGGCTCACATTCACGGTTATCAGTCGTGTTTGCAATTCAGATTCAATTTAGAACGCCAGAGGATTTAATCAATCCGCGGATCTTAATAAGTGGGAAGTTGCTGGCCAGCAATTTGTCTTCCTGAATAAAGAGTCTCACAAGTTCTGAAAGCGCCAGCTGCTTCGTTTCTGCAAGCGGCTGAAAAGAGGGCAGATTCAGTTGAGTAAGTGTTGGTGATGCCCGTTTTTGATCCTCGCAAAATTGGATGAATTGGCTTCGTTTTGCTAGTCTTCTATACCAATTCCAAACGGAGTTGGCGTCCAACGGCGACGGCGAGCTGGTCCTCGATAATCTGCCTTAATGCTTGCTCTTCGCATATCTCCAGAATGTCTTCTTCTGCAAGGAAACCATCGAAAGATGAGCCTACCCTCCCTTTCTTCTTCTGCGGATTGGTTTTCATCATGAAACAGGGAAGCATCATTGTGCAATATTCAAAAGATTATTGGTGTCAGATTCAGTAAATAGTAGCAAGATTCAAGAGTTCTTTATCGCATAATGCAATTTCTTCCTCAAGACCCAACTTGAAGAATTCGTTTTGCGACCGGATGACAGCAATGAGAATTGCTGTTGCGTTCAACAGTGTGACCCACATGTTTTGATCTAGTTTCTCTGATTCTACCTCTGCATCAGATTCGCGCACGATAGAAGCAAGTGTCGCATGAACGTGTAGGTTTGGGATTAGATAGGAAAAAAGATATATCTGATCATACGGTTCACCTACATCACGAGCCATCGAAGCCAAATCAATGTCCCATGAAGGTGCGGGCCCTTTCGTCTTGCACGTCTTGCAAATCGTGACCTGGAACTCCGACTTGAACTGCTCTCGCCGAATCTCTCTTACAGCTTCTAAACCGACTATCTCGTCAAGTTGTTCCTGCGTTACCACCTTCAAGGCGGCATTTAGCATCTTATCCTCTTGGATCGCTGTGTACTTTACAAATCTCTCCGCCTTTTCAGGGTATTTAACGATATAAGCAAGAACCACACCCCTCTCGTAGAGGCCTCGCAACAGTTTCGTAGCCCCATTCCCATAGCCAATGCACCGCAAGAAACAACAACTCCAAGTAGTCTTGGCGGCACGAATGCCCAAGCTCAAAGCAAACGTCTTCAGCTCTATTGTGCATAAGAACAGTCCGCCCAAAGCATTTATTGGACAGTTCCAACAGACCCTCGAATGCAGGATAAAACTTCGGATAACGATCCAAAGAAGGCTTTCGATTCGCCTGTCTCGACGAACAAATCCATTCTCTCCTCCGTTAACTCAAACCCGCCTTGTACAGCCGAATAAACGCAACAACCCGGTTCTTCGTAAAATCCGATGCAGTAAATCCATCCAACAAAAGCGCCACGAGATTTGAAGGCAAGTCCTCCCGCAACTTCGCCCGGCCCGAATTCACGTATTGCTCCAGCTTCGACACTTGAACCAAGTCAGCCAAAGCGTAATTCACGCTCGTGTCCCACTTGATAAATGGGTGCTCTCCCTTTCGGAATACAACGGTCTGATCTTTGGCGCCTTTTAGGGATGTTAGGTTGACAACGGCGACCAACCCATCAGTATTCGGATTCGTGGCCACGATCCAAAGATGCTCTATTGCATGATCGTTCAACGGGAACAGGAACGTCTGCCCAGCACGAAATGTCACGAGGCTAATTCAAGCAATGCTCTTTGAGCGCTAATTTGATCCCGGGCATGGTCGATTTCTTCTTGCGGCATTGACGTTGCTGCAAAAACATCCGAAAGATCAATGGGAGACGACGATGGACCAGGATCAATCCATTCAGGGAACTCGCGGTGGGTTTCTTCCGCTAACGTGAAGGCGTCTTTCGCACCGTGGATAGCGAATATTTCCTTGAGCAGAGTTTCTTCCGCTTTCGATAATTCGGAAGCTCCAGGGTCGCATTCAAGGCTGACTAAATAGTTGCCTTTCCGGTGAATATGGCTGGACCAAAACGTTGGATGAACAGCCGGATTTCCACTGGCCTTGATCCGGTCGTAAATATTGCTGGTGACCGGTCCATTCTTCATCGAAACATGCTTGTCTGTGGTGATGGGCAGACCCCAGCGGCGCAAAGCTTCACGGTCCGCCCGGTACAACAATTTGATGAGCGCCATATGATTCAGTTCGCCACCAGCTTGACGCAGCAAGGATGCTGCGGATTGGGTGGCTTTGACTTCATCAAATGCTAGGTTCATCTATTAGCAGTATCTCATGGCATCAAGTGAAACGCGGCAGGGATTTTAAGCCCGGCAGTGATTCCCAGGTCTCGCGACGAATCTTGAACTGCCGTTTTTGGGACAGAAGTTAATACGGCCATCCAAGTGACACTTGAACTTCCGGAAGATTTGGCCCGATTGCACGGGGAGAGTTCTGCGGGGCTTAGCAGTGTGGCGCTGAGGCACTGGTACTAGTTGGCTTCTGGGGATCGCTTCGCGATACGAAATGGACGGCTTTCGATAGTCGCATCAGGTGATGCTTCCGCTGAGCGTTGAGGACGTACAACGCGATGCTGAAACAGCGACTAGTGCCGGATTCAAGAAAGGTCGTCGCAGACACGTCCGTCAACTATTTGGGAAAGATCCGGATCTTTCCGTGTTGGATAGTTACTTATTCAACCCTTGCCGTTGGCTTCGCCAACATGGGATCCTTCCGATCGGCCATTTGTGCCTCCAGCTTTCGCTTGAGAAGCCCCAGCACCTTCTGCGAAGACGGGTCAGCCGCCAGGTTGCGCTTCTCTTCAGGATCAGCGGGCCAATCGTAAAGTTCCACTGTCCCTGACTGCCACAGCACTAACTTATGCGTCCGGGTCCGGATCACTCGATAAGGTTCCGCGCCTTGACTGTTTTCCTTCTTCAGGTCACACCAGGAAGAATAGGATTCGTCGGTCACGGCCTTGCCGGTTTCGATCGAGACCTTCAAGCTCCTCCCAGCGAGCGGACTAACGGGCTTCACTTGGGCGAAATCCAACCAAGTGGCTGGAAGATCTGCGGTGGAGACTGGGGCGTCCGATTTCGCTCCCGATTGCACGCCGGGCCCCGCAACTAACATTGGCACGCGGAGTGACGCTTCCCATGGAAGAATTTTCCCCGTCCTTTCGTGGGAGCCGCTTAGACTTCCGTTAGCTCCTGCAAAAAAGATGATGGTGTCTGCTAATTCTGCGGATTTTTCAAGAGCAGCAAGAACCTTGCCGATGGAATCGTCTAAGTGGCTGATTGTTGCGTAATATCGCCGCCAATTGAAGGGCAAGCTGTTTTTGTCGTGAAGAGGTGGCGGTTGAATCACCTTGGTCTTTGCGTAAAGAGCTAGAAATGGCGACTCTCTGGGCTCGACTTTCTCATGCAGGTAAGACAGCCAAAGGAAGAATGGCTTTTCGTGAGGCTGGGCCAGGTACTCAATGGCGGCCTGAGTAAAAGCCTCGGTACTGTTGTCAACCTTCACTGTTTCCTGCGCCGGCACACCTCGCGAGAGGAAGTAATAATTTTCTGCCGCATCGTTGATTTGAATCCACAGTGGCGCGTTGGTGAAGCCCAGCGCCGATGGCGGCTTCAGAGCTTGCCACTTACCAATTAAGCTTGTTTCATAGCCGGAAGCTTGCAGTTGCTCCATGATGCTGGGCCCCACCGGCACATTGTATTTGCGGGCACCGTTGCTGGTTACTCCGGTCTTGTAAGGCTCCTGCCCTGTCAGCAGCACACCACGGCTGGGAGCAGTTTGCGGTGATGCGGAAATGGCTTGAGTGAATACCATTCCCTTTTTTGCCAAAGCGTCTAGCTGCGGAGTTTGGATGTGCGGGTTGCCGGTGTATCCGGCAGCTTGAAAATGATGATCGTCGGTGAGAATGAATAGGATATTAGGCCGCTTGCGATTTTGCGCAGCAGCTATACTGAGTCCACAGGCACCCAAAAAAGCCCGTCGAGTCCAATTCATTATGGAGTCATTGTAATCCTATGAGCACCCGTCTTGCTGTTGAATCTCTTGAGAAGGCTAAAGCTGTTTTGAATCAGGAAGTTGGAATTAGTGAATGGGTGACCATTTCGCAGGGGGACATTGATAAGTTTGCGGAGCTTTCGGCGGACAGTCAGTGGATCCATGTAGATGCGGAGCGGGCGAAAGCGGAATCGCCCTTTGGCGCAACGATCGCTCATGGCTTTCTAACGTTGAGTAAGTTGACCCAATTGGCAAGTTCGGCAACGGAGGTTACGCTGGGCGCGAAGACCCTGATTAACTAT
Source organism: Bryobacterales bacterium (assembly GCA_043755435.1). Lineage (GTDB taxonomy): Bacteria > Acidobacteriota > Terriglobia > Bryobacterales > Bryobacteraceae > JANXSF01. The sequence continues at coordinate 32,096 of JAYUSZ010000068.1, forward strand.
GGATTCAACAAAGTAAGATTTGTGAGTCCGGTGTTGTCTGGTTCGCGAGTGAGAGGACATTTCAAGCTTACGGGGCTACGCGAGATTGAGGGCGGGTACGAATTGATTTGGAACGTTACCGTGGAAGTGGAGGGCCGGGAAAAGCCGGCTGTTGTAGCTGAGTGGATTGGCCGCGGATACTACTAAGCTTGCTTTATCTGAGTTAACAAATTCATTGAATCGGCATCCGTTTTCCGGGACGAATGATGTGACATAATGAGGCCAAGTACCAGGAGGGTTCATGCTCCCATCACGCACCGTTTTTCGAAGTCTCTCAACAGGCTTATTTATTACTGCCACCTTGGTGGCTCAAACAACCCCACCCGAGGGCGGAACAACAACGGGTGGAGGTGGCGGAACAACCGGCGGAACAACTGGCGGAACAACTACGGGTGGCGGCAACACCGGCACCGGTGGTACAACAACGCGGCCAGGTACGGGTCTGCCAACCACGACCAACCCAACTACGCAGACAAACCCTAGAAGCCCATTTCCTGATGAGACGCCTCGTCCTATTTTCATCAACGGCAAAGTGATGATGGAAGATGGGACTCCTCCGCCTGAGTCAGTGGTGATCGAACGAGTTTGCGGTTCAGTGCCCAAGCCTGAAGGCTATACCGACAGCAAGGGGCGATTCAGTTTTGAGCTTGGCCGCAACAATGCGATTTTTGCAGATGCAAGCACCAGTGGGCGCGGCTTTGACAATGACGGGATCGGCGGTTCTTCCGGGTCCAACACACCTTTTGGTGGCCAGGGTGGTGTGACGGAACGTAGCTTGATGAATTGTGAGATACGCGCATCGTTGGCAGGTTACCGGTCAACCACCGTCATGCTGGCTGGACGGCGAATGATGGATTCCCCGGACATCGGTACGATCTTGCTGAAGCGGATGGCGAATGTGGAGGGCTTCACTTATAGCGCCACAACCTCGATGGCGCCGAAGGACTCGAAGAAGGCTTACGACAAGGGCCTGGATTTGGTGAAGAAGAAAAAACCCGCTGAAGCATTGAAGGAATTTGAGAAGGCGACGTCCACATATCCAAAGTTCGCGGCTGCCTGGTTTGAGTTGGGGCGTATGCAGGAATTGCAGAAGAACGCAGAAGAAGCGAAGAAGAGTTATGAACAGTCAATTGCAGCCGACTCTAAATTTGTGAAGCCATATCTGCCTTTGACGGTGATGGCGGTGCAAAAAGGGGATTGGGAAAATGTAGCGGAGTTGACGGCGAAGACGATCAAGCTGAATCCTTACGAATATCCACAATCGTTTTTTTATAATGCGGTTGCGAATTTGAATTTGAAGAATTTGGATGAGGCTGAGAAGTCGGCTCTTGCGGCGAACAAACTGGATGAGAAGAACCGCATTCCAAGAATCCGGTACGTTTTAGGGATTATTCAGGCGCAGAAGGAAAACTACGCCAGCGCTGCGGAACACATTAAGAGCTACATTCAGGCTAGTCCAAATAGCAGTGATATTGGCACGGCCAAGGATCAACTTTCGCAGATTGAAAAGCTTGTTGCTGGTGCCAAGGAAGCAAATCAACCGCAGCCTTAAATCAGGAATCGGGAGGGGTGGTAATTTACCCCTCCTTGCAAAGGCTAAGTTGATGATACACTTAGTCTAGATTTTGAATGTATCCAAATAGACCTTCTTTCCCGCCGAGGCGCCTACCCCAAAAGATTCGCGAAAACGTCAATGAGGCGATTCGCGCCAAGGAAGTCAGGGCAGTATTCCCTGACGGATCAGTAGAAGTACTCCCAACTGCAGTAGCCATTCGCCGAGCGAAGGAACTTGCGCTAGACCTGATTTTGGTTTCACCGACGGCTGATCCGCCGGTAGCTAAGGCCATGGATTACGGGCAGTGGCAGTATGAGCAGAAAAAGAAATCGCACGAAGCGAAGAAAAAGCAGCACGTGATCCAGGTAAAGGAATTGAAGTTTCGACCTAACACCGATGATCATGATTACGACTTCAAGAAGAATCACGCGGTCCGCTTTTTGAAAGAGGGCAATCGGGTGAAGGCTATTGTGCAGTTCCGCGGACGTGAAATTGCGCATACGGATTTGGGCCGGCAGTTGCTTCTGCGTTTTGCTAATGATCTTATAACGGTTGGAGCGGTGGAAGGTTCGCCACGCCTGGAAGGGCGCAACGCGCACATTATTATCAGCCCGAAGAAAGATCTTCCGGTGGCAGCTAAACCAAAAGAAAAGAGCGAGCACAAGGGCGAAAAAGCTGAACACAAGGGTGAGCCCAAGGCCGAAGCAAAGGCTGAACCGAAACCCGACCCAGCGCCTGTTGTAAGTTAAGTTTTCAATGAGGCAAAGGGCTAATCAATTAGCCCTTTGCGCACTGCAAAACGAACTAACTCGCCTGTGGAATGCAGGTTGAGTTTTTCCATAATCCTTCCTCGATGCGCATCCACAGTGTAGACGCTGAGGTTCAGAAGCGTGGCGATATCCTTGTTCGTTTTTCCTTCGGCAATCAATTGCAGAACTTCTCGCTCACGGCTGCTGAGCAAATCGAGAGGGTCTGTGACATGACGCCGGTAGTCAACCAGCACCGCTTCTGAAACGGAGGGGTGAAGGTATCCTTCGCCTTTGGCGATTGCTCGAACGGCTGCAAGCAATTCGGTATCGAGGGCATCTTTCAGCAGATAGCCCTTAGCTCCAGCTCGAAGAATTTCGCGGACGTAGACGGAGTCCTTGTGCATGCTTAAAGCCAGCACGCGGGTCTGCGGATTGCTGGCAGCAAGGCGGCGGGTGGCTTCAATGCCATTGAGTTCGGGCATAGCAACATCCATCACAACAATGTCAGGGTTCAGTTCAGCGGCCATTGCAACGCACTCTTTCCCATTGCCAGCCTCACCGATAATTTCCATATCTGGCTGAGTGGACAGGATCAGGCGGAAGCCCTTGCGGACTACGGCGTGATCATCGGCTAAGAGGATGCGGATTTTTTGACTCATTCTGTTTGAAAGCGCAAAGGGGCCGGACGCCCATGCTCATTATCGCCAATTGGAAGATGGAGCGGGGTTATTTGAAAGCGTCGATTACTTTCATTGAGAACCACCCTACACCGGCCGATGCGGGAATGGTGAGGACCCAAGCCCAGAGGATGCTTTGCGCCACACCCCACCGGACTGCTTTGAAGCGTTGGATGGATCCAACGCCAGCAATGGCTCCGGCGGCTGTATGGGTTGTGGAGACGGGTTTTCCGAGCATGGTGGCGAAAAGGATGGATAGGCCAGCTGCCGTTTCGGCGCAGAAGCCGCTGCGTGGCCTAAGGCGCGTCAGTCTGCTTCCCATGGTGTGAATAATACGCCATCCGCCACTGAGCGTTCCCAGTGAGATGGCGAGATAGGCTGACAGCATCACCCAATTAGGTACTGTGAAATCAGGAATCAATTTCGAGGTGAACAAAACTCCGGTGATGATTCCCATGGTCTTCTGGGCGTCATTGGCACCGTGTGTATAACTGAAGAAAGCGGAGGAGACCAACTGAAGATTACGGAACCATTTGTCCATGTCTTTGGGTGACGAAGTTCGGAACGCCCACATAACACCGATCATCAAAGCATATGCAAGAAGCATGCCAATAAGTGGTGCTATGACTATGAACAGAAGCGTATCGCGCCACTGGGGACCCCACAGGATGGCACTAAATCCAGCGCGAGCGATAGCCGCACCGGCGTAACCACCCATTAGTGCGTGGGTGGAACTGGAAGGCAGGCCGCCGTACCAGGTGATGAGGTTCCAGGTAATGGCGCCGATCAAACCGGCAAGGATCACGTAGCTATCGACTTTATTAAGATCAACCAAGCCTTTGCCAACAGTTTTGGCAACGCCGGTGCCAACGGTAAACGCTGCGGCGAAGTTCCAGAAAGCGGCCCAGGCGACTGCCTGACCTGGAGAAAGCACGCGGGTTGCAACAATAGTTGCAATGGAATTCGCTGCATCATGAAAGCCATTGATAAAGTCGAAAACCAGAGCTACAAGTATGACTACTATGACAAGAGTGGGTACGGATTCCATGGCTGCCTAGCTGTTCTTAACGATGACGCCACGAAGTGTATCGGCCACGTCTTCCACGTTGTCTATGGTGGATTCCAGGGCGTCATAAACTTCTTTCAACTTAAGCAACTGAATTGGATCTTTCTGGTGCAAAAACAAATTCGTGATGGCGGAACGGGCAATATCGTCAGCTTTTTTTTCTAAAAAATTGATTTGAATGCAATGGTCCAGAAGCGGCTTATCTTTGGAAAGCGCTTCAAAGGCCTTTTGCAACTCGTTGCCACAGGAAACAACTATCTTGCACAGTTCGTGAATGTCCTCAGGGATTGGCTGAACCAAATAGGCACTCAAACGATGGGAGGTATCTTCGATTCCATCAATTACGTCGTCTAAGTGAGTGGCAATGGAGTGAAGGTCTTCGGGATCAAGGGGAGTGATAAATGTGGAATTGAGGCGGGTGAAAAAATCACGAATGATGTCGTCACCTTTCTGCTCAAGATCGTCGATGATGGCGGCACTCTGCGCCAGCGTGCTGGGGTTATCTGCTTTTACCCCATCATATAAAGCCTTGGATGCCTCTCGAATAACACCGACTTGATCGAGGAAACACTGGTAAAACTTCTCTTCACGAGGAAATAGTTTCATAAGGTCTTTAGATAATTAGCTTTTGCCCAGTAAATTTCTATTGTGGACGCCACTCAATAGGGTAGCGAAGAAACGTTACAATTGCATGAATAGTATTGTGTCCGCAACACGAAAGCATCCCAATTAAGTGGGTGTGGGACAATTACCTGCTGGCAAGCTGTGGATCTTTAGCTTCATCTACGGGTGCAAACTGTTTGGGAACAATGACATCCAACAGAACGCCGCCGCCTTCAAATTGCCCTATCGTTAATTCTCCACCTGCTGTTCGTGCCCTGGCGCGCATACCGGTTAACCCCAGCCCTTTTCGACCCGGCTCCGCTTCAACCGGCATGCCCCGGCCGTTATCGCCGATAGACAGATGAATTGCGTCGTTTTCCACCATTAGGTGGATCTTCACCTTAGTTGCACCAGAATGACGGGCAATGTTGGTTAGAGCTTCCTGGGAAATGCGAAAAAGATGGGTTTCCGTCTCGTCGCTCAATCGCCCAGAGAAATTGGAGACAAACTCAACGTTGATTGCAGTGCGATCCATAAATCCGTCGGCCAACCAACGGATGCTGGCTTCCAAGCCAAAATCGTCAAGGATAGTGGGGCGTAGCAGTTGGCTTAATTCGCGAACATTGCGGATGGCATCGTTCACCAGATCGATGCAGTCGGCATGGCGGACGCCGAAATTTTCTTTTGTGGCCGAGGTCAAAGCCATCAAATTGGCTTTCACAGCGGTGAGACACTGCCCTAATTCGTCATGCAATTCGTGAGAAAACCGGCGCGCTGCAGTTTCCTGATTTTCAAGCATGTGCCAAGTGACGCTGCTAAGTTCGGTGGACTGTAACTCCATTTGGCGGAATAGATTAGCAGTAATCCGGACAGTTGCAATAGCAAATGCGGTGGCCAGGATCAGGCATGCGCCAACCAGGAGAAAGGATTGCCGCAACAATTCCTGGGAGCGCGACTGAATTTGATCTTGCGCTTCTTCGGCACGGGTACGTCCGCCGGAAATCAGCTCGCCAACAATTTCAATCACTTCATCATGGCGGCCAAGCAGGTCGGTTGAAAAGAGAGTTTCGGCATCCTCTTCGGCCAGCAGTCTTCGAGCCTCATTACTAAATCCCGCAGTAGCTTGATTAAGGCGCTTCCAGGTGGATTCTTCCGGGGTTCCAGCGGCAGTTGCCACAATGCGTTCAATAGCAGTATCGGCTTCGTTCAGCTGGGAAAGCACTAATTCCCGGTTTACGGTATCGGGCTGCTCTTTGCCCAGGTTGTAAAAAACGGCATTCAGGGTTTCCTGCTCACGATGAATTTCGTCTATCAACTTGGAGGAAGCCAGTTGTTCCGTTTCAAGACGGCTGGCGCTGGCTTGAATGGCGCGCACGCTCCGGATGCCGACAAAACCAGCAAGTATAAGAAAAACAATGACTACGCCGAATCCTGCAACCAATACGCGAAGGATATTCCGGTCTGTAATCCGCTGAAACATGAAGGGTAACTCCAGTTTACGCCTGAAACGTTTGTTTTGCGATTCCCAGGTTACGGTATAAATGCAACCAATCTAAGACTACTGAAAAATAAGCACCCCCCTGTGATTGGGTGCAAGATTAGCGGATTGGGGCTAGTGAAATGTGTTTGAAACAGGTCCATAGTGGTAATCGTGAGGTACGGCGCAAGTCGAATTCGCCTCAACTTTAAGGAGACTACACCATGAAAAAGCTACTTGTAACCGCCCTCATCGCTGCTTTCGCAGTTCCGATGATGTTTGCTGCCCCTGTAACGTCTGACGACGCACCTAAGGAAGGCAAGAAGAAGAAGAAGAAGAAGGACGGAGACAAGAAGTAGTTTCTTCTCGTCATCGTTTTTGTACTTTGGGCGGATTGCAGGGCTTTCGGGTCGGCTTTCCGCCCTTTGTATTTTCGAATGAAACAAATCCCGCAAAATATGTCGTTTGACGTAGGGCGTTCGCGGCGTTAGGCTAGAAGAGTGACGTCCCCAATCGCCCGATTTACTCCATCCCGGAAGTACTCGCGCGGCGGCCTGTTGGCTCTGTTTTTGGCCATTGGTTGTGCTGGGCTCGCTTGGTACTGGCCTTTTACAATTGTTGCTGCTTTGCTGTTTCTGTTCAGTGCTTCAGTTTTGCTTTATCTCGCCAGCCGTCCGGCTATAGAGATTCATTCCAGCCACTTGCAAATTCAATCCCGTACCATCCCCTGGGACAAGGTGCTTCGGGTGGATCGCACCGGTTGGGTAACACCGTTAGGCGTATTTTTAGAACTAGAAAACAAGAGCCGGATTTTTATTCTGTATCCAGGGGATCTGGATGATTCGAAGCAACTCCTACGGCTGCTTCGGAAGTATTCACGGGAAGCCTTGCTTGATGGGGTACCGCACCGTCAAGTTTGGGGCGACGCACCACCACCAGCGCAATCAGCCCGTCAGTTAACTTCGCCGAAATACCAACTGCTTCGTTCCGAAGATGAAGCAGAGGTGGAGCGCATGTTCCAACAATTGAAGAGTGCGGGCCGAATTGATTCTCAATCCAGCCCGGACGATAAATAGTTTGCGCAAGTTCCGCACTGGTTTTTTCCTGCTTGTCCTGATCATTGCTGCTTGGGTATACCATGCTGCTTGGTTGTCATTCCTGGGTCATGCGCTCATCCAACAAGACCAGCCTTTTCAGGCCAACGCAATTGTTCTGCTGGCCGGGGATTCAAAAGGCGAGCGCATTGGCAAAGCAGTGGAGCTAGCCAACGCAAAGCTCGCTCCGCGAATTCTTGTGAGCAGTGCAGGACACTATTTCGATACTTCCGAGGGTGAGTTGTCCGTCAGCTTCGCAACGAAGCGTGGGGCTGCTCCCGGGTTGTTTGAAGTGATTCAGCACGGGGCTGATTCCACTATGGAAGAGGCGGAAATCATGATCGCCGAATGCCGCCGCCGAGGGGTGAAGAAGCTATTACTGGTTTCCAGCGACTATCACACCAAACGTGCCGGAAAGATTTATAGAGTCGTTGCGCCGGAAATTGAAATCCGAACTGTTGGCAGCATGACACAGGCCTTCAATCCGGATTCCTGGTGGACCAATCGAGCTTCCCGCAAAGTGTGGCTGATGGAAGCCGTAAAGACCGTTGCCTTTTGGCTGCGGATTTAGGCGATGCGGGAATCCATTCACGTTCTTCTACCCTACCTGAAAAGGCATAAGGCGAAACTTGCTCTTGGTATGGGTGCGTTGGTGGTCAAAGATCTGCTAGCAGTGCTTTCCCCCTTGGTTATGAAGAAAGGTGTGGATGCGCTTACGACGCACTTTGAAATGCGCGATGTATTCCTTTTCGCCGCCTTACTAATACTGCTTTCGGCAATCAAAGGTCTGTTCCAATATTGGATGCGCGTGGTGCTGATTGGCGTTTCCCGCGACCTGGAATTCGATCTTCGTAACGATCTGTTTGCTCATCTGGTGGACCTTTCCTCGAGCTTCTATCACCGCTTTCGCACAGGCGACATCATGACCCGTGCCACCAGCGACTTAAACGCAGTCCGCATGATGGCCGGGCCGGGAGTGATGTATTGGTGCGAGACGACGTTGCTATTCATATTGGCAGTAGCGGTGATGGCGGCCACAGACTGGAAGCTGACGCTGCTGGCTTTATCGCCGGCGCCATTGATTGTTATTGTGGTGATCTTCTTCGGGCGCCGCATTCACAAACGGCACGAGGCGGTGCAAAAACTGTTCTCAGATATTTCCAGCCGGGTGCAGGAAAATCTTTCCGGAGTTCGAGTTGTGCGTGCCTATGCGCAAGAAGAATATGAAATGGAAGTTTTCGAAAAGTTGAATCGAAATTACATTCATGAAAGCTTGCGATTGGCTCGCGTGTCTGGAGCTTTTTCACCCTTGCTACAAGGTTTAATTGGCACAACGTTTCTAATGGTGCTGTGGGGTGGTGGCCG
>JAYUSZ010000069.1:0-40591 GCA_043755435.1 Bryobacterales bacterium
CACGATGGAGGAAAGCCTTTCACATGCTAAAGACTTCGCAGAGGACTGGTATCTTGGCCTGAAAGTCAAAGACCGTCTGGGCGAACTTAAGGGCGGAAAGACGTTCCGACTCGCCGCTGACAGGTTTCTTGTCGAATATGAAGTTATCACCTTCGGTGAGCGCAGCCCAAAATACGTGGAAGGCGTGCGTGACCGGCTACGAGTTCACCTGCTTCCCTTTTTCGGCGACAAGGCACTTTCAGAGATAACGCCGGGCTTGGTGCAAGATTACCGCATCCACCGGGTGACATCCCGCAAGGATAAGAAGATGGGCGAACCTCTCCGACCATCGCGGAGTACACTTCAACAGGAATTGGTGGTCCTCCGGCAAGTCCTGAAAACTGCCAACCGGCAAGGTTGGTTGCCGTATCTGCCCGACATTTCAGCACCTTACAAAATGTCTGGCAAAATCACCCACCGGGCGTGGTTCTCGCCCGAAGAGTACAAGCAGCTCTACCAGGCAACTCGCGAAAGGGCCAAAAGCCCGAAGAACCCTCGTTGGAAAATGGCGTGCGAGAACTTGCACGATTACGTACTTTTCATGGCAAACACTGGGTTGAGGCCGGACGAGGCCGCCCGCCTCGAATTTCGAGACGTTGCCATCGTTACCGATGAAGCAACGGGCGAACGCATCCTCGAAATCGAAGTACGCGGCAAACGCGGTGTTGGATACTGTAAAAGCACCACCGGTGCGGTTTTGCCTTTCCAACGATTGAAGAATCGTGAAAAGCCGCTGTCAAAACTTGAGAAATTGGCCGGGCAACAAACCGAGAAATCCAAGGCCAATGATCGGCTCTTTCCAAAGACGCATCACCGCCTGTTCAATAAGATCCTAAATGAGCAAGGCCTCAAGTCCGACCGAGAAGGCAACCCCCGCACGGCATACAGCCTCCGGCACACCTATATCTGTCTGCGTCTAATGGAAGGTGCTGACATTTATCAGATATCAAAGAATTGCCGCACCAGCGTTGAGATGGTTGAAAAATATTACGCCTCTCATATCAAATCGCGCTTGGATGCAGCGGCCATTAACGTCCGCAAACAAAAGCCGAAGAAAGGCAAGAAGGCCCAGGCTACTCCGCCAGACGCCTAGAGTGAATGGCGGGCAGGGTACGGCCCGGTCGGTCGCGAATGGCAGGCGCGCCGGATTTCTAATCCGGTCCCGGTTTGCAAGGAGTATCGGTTCGAGTCCGACCACCCGCACCAGAAATCTAACGCTTCTTGCGCACTCGTCCTCTTCGCTGCATCGGCTCAATGCCGGGACTATTCAACAGTCGGCTCTGGACGGCAATCTTGATATCCACCATGTCACCGAGATTAAACAAGGAGCTGAACTCCTCGGCTATTTTATCCACACGAATGCGCCTAACTAACATATTCCTCACTTTCATGGTCTGTGAAGCGGATTGCTATTGGAAGATGTTCAAATGATAAATCGAGGTCGCACCTGCAATAGAGGCAGTTTCGGACCCTAGCCTCGCCAAGAATCTCGTCCAAGCGGCCTCGCGCATAAGTGATGGCTACCTGCTTCGCGCCTTGTTTTACAAGGTGCCTGAGGGCTTTCCAAACTTGCCGATGATCGTCTGATGAAAGGGTGACGGCGCGCGCAAGCAGCGTATAGTACCCTCCCTCATAGATGGCACGAAGCTGTTGGGCAAGGGTGACAGTACCCAGCGATGACTCTGTATCAAATCGAACGTTTATTGACTTCATGACCCTACTCCTATCTTCGATAACGAGTTGACGCTGGGCGGGACATCACCGGCCAATTCGATTGGTCGCGAGTCCTAGCGTCTCAAGTTGGCGCAGCCAGTCTGGATTCTGCCCTTTTCATTCCACACCAAATCCTACTTCGTGGGTGCCCGTAACGACAAGAGCACCACACCGGCTTAATACTGTTGAGCTCCCACCCAGCTTTCGTTATTGCGTTTTTTCGTCAATCCGGTAAGCTGACAGAATCAACATTCAATAGAGGCGCGCATGGCGAAGGCTCCGGTCAAAGGAAAACCGCTCAAACAAGGTTCAGAGCTCTCGGTTCTGACCTTCACAAATCACGACGAACTTGACGCGCTCACGCCACTGAACTTCAGGGTACCGCTCCAGTTCCACCGCGAGTTCAAGATCTACGCCGCGCAGCACGGCATGAGCATGGTGGACCTGCTTCAAGAATCGTTCCAGTTAATGAAAGCTCATCGCAAGCGGTAGGGTGCTCATCTCAGCAATGGCATGTTTCCTCAATGCCCCTGACAGCGGACCGTTAGTCTCGTTCGTGGTCTTCCTGATCCTCACGCGCGCGCTCCATCCGTTCGCGCCATATCGCCTGCCCAATACCTGTAGCGATACCAAAGCCAGCGATTGCTGACCACCTTGCCGCTGGCTCCCTCATCTTGTCGGCAGCGAGAACGCCCGCAATCAAACCGGCTATGTGAATCGCTCCAACCGTGACGGTTCCACCTGAGAAAGCATGGCGATGCCTCTGGCGTGGGCGGGACGGCGAGACCCGGTGCTGCCATGATGGCGGCGGCGAATCTGAACGGTCGGTCATATTACGGCTCCTTTGGTTCGATTGAATCTGCGACGACCGGCGCAGGCAATCTGTTCTTGTCGCGCAGCGCCGCGAACCAATTCGGCGGCTTGCCTTTGCCGACAAGGTGGAACTGGCTGGAGTCCGCAGGATTGACGTAACGATCACCGGCGCGGAGCACAGCCTTACTGCCTTTGGCCTTACGGCTGGCATCGAACGAAACGGTGATTTGCACATTCGCGGCGATTTGCCGGATCTGCTCCATCGCGTCGCTCTTGCGCTTTTCGACGCGGGCTTGCAGCAGGCCTTGCGCCGCCGAAATCACCTGGGTCAGTTCCGGGTCGGTCAGTTTGTTCAGTGTGTCAGGGGTCATACATCGTCCTCCTCAGGATTTTCAAAATGAATATTGTCGATATGCGCGGCGTCCTCAGGCTTAAGCCCTTCCTCCGACACAGTTCCTTCCTGCACGAAGCGTGCGCGATGCCGCCGCAGAAGGTCGTAGAGAGCAAGTAATCTGCGCCCTTCGATAACCACGGTGCTCGAAGCGAAGGCGAGTTTCAATTGATCCGCCGGGCTGAAGAACACCTTCATGAGCGTGCCGTAGGCAAGCGCGCAGCGGGAGCCATCTTTGAGACGGACATCAAGCATGAGATCGTCTTCGCGGTTGCGGTTCCCGCCAAAGGATTCGCGAGTCGAATCGTCATCGTCTGCTTTATCCGAGGTGGACCTTACCCCCAGACGGTCGAGCACCGAGTTGCCTCTTCGGGGCGGTTTAACGGGTTCTGTCATTGTGATGTTCCTTTCCGGCGCGCGGAATAATTATGTCGCGACCCTTCTCGCGTAAGACCTGGTAATTCTGCTTGATTGCATCGCGCAGCTTCTTGGTTTGCTTTGGCCTTGCCTCTGGTGCCTGCCCAGCAAGCAACTCGGTGGCGGACAGCCTTTGGCCGCTCGTCTTCACCGCGTCGAGCATGGCCTGCTTGTCGTCGGTGTAGAGCTTCACCGACTCGCGGCCACGCGATACGGACACATAAAATTGCTCACGGCTTGCCGCCGCAAGGGCGTCTTGCCCCATCGCGACGAACACCTTATCCACTGTCTTGCCCTGGGCCGCATAGCTCGTATTCGCATAGCCATAGGCAAGGTGGCCGTAACTTTTCGGCACCACAAATCCGTTGCTTAGCCGGATGTCACCTTCTCGGGTAAAACCTTCTATCTGAAACACCGCGCCATTGTTCAGGCGAGGCTTGCCTGCTTTGCCGGTGCGCTCGGTTTCCGTGCCGTAACCATTCTGGGTGACGCGCACGAGGTCACCTGCGGCTAGTTCCAGTTCAGCAGGGCGGTACACCTGGAAGCGTTCGGCATCGCCGAGGTGCAATGCGGCGTTCTTGCCGTCCGCCCGCTTCACAGTAACGCCCTGCGCATCATGGCCGAGCACTTCCACTTTCTCGCCGCGCGCGAAGCCCCGCGCGTTCTGGTGAAACTGCACGACCAAACCCTTCTTGTAGAGGGTTGCATCCCTTCTTTGGGCGGTGGTCCAGCTAGACATTTCAAGCGCCTGGAAAGCACGGTCAGTCTTGCCAAGCCTTCCGCCAGCCCGGAGGCCGTCGCGGATATGGTCAGTAATCCGGTCACCTTCCGCGTGGGTCGGAGCGACGACTAGCGCCGTCTTTAACGTACCGTCGCGTTTACGTTCTGTGGTGGCCTTAAGATAGTCACTGGCCATCTGGCGGTAACGCTCCTCTCCTTCCAGTTCGACAATCGCGCCCATGCGGTCAAGCGCGTCGATACCCTCCGCGAGTTTCGTGCCTAGCCTGCCCGGTGCATCACCTTCGCTGATGGCCTGTACCGCCGCGCGGTAGGTCGCATTCGTTTGCCGCCTTACCTCGCCCAGTTCGGCGAAGGGAAGCCCCGCTTCCTCTTCGATAATCCGAAGCGCATCACCCCTGACAACCGCTGTATGCTGCCTCTTGTCGCCGGAAAGAATGACCCGGCAGTTCTGTTCCTTTGCCAGGGCAAAGAGCCGGTTCGTGTCCTTCACCGATAGCAGCCCGGCCTCGTCTATCCAGACGACTTGTCCCGTTACTTGCTTGCGTAAGTTTTCGTCGGTGAGTAACCGCTCAACCGTGTCGGCATTCGCGAACCCTTCCGAGCGCAGGACGCCACGCGAAGCCTGCGCCGAAGGCGCGAACGTAAAGACTTCATGCCCACCTTGCCGGATGGCGGCAACGGTGGCCTGCATCATCCGCGTCTTGCCAGTACCGGCACCACCGCGTAGTCCTATCACTTGGTCGCGCGTGGCGAGTATTTTCTCCGCCGCTTGTCGCTGTTCCGGCGCGAGGGAAGCATCAAGGGACGGGGCGTCGTGACCAGACAGTCTCCTGTATGCGCCACGGCCTTGACGCGCGAACGCGACCATGTCCGTCTCTTCGCGGTAGACCTGCTTAGTTGTTGCGTAACGCACGCCGCCGACATCCTTGAGGATGACTTCTCCATTCCCCAATTCGGCCCTGACTTCATCCACTGATACGGAGCCAACGCCGTGCATCAAGGCTTCAGCCAGAAGTTGTTTTTCGCGGACGACGGACGCCCGCTCGAAGGAATGTTCCGTCGCATGGATGAGCGACTGCTCCGGCGTAATGGTCTGGCCTTTACGGCCAACGGCATCACGGAGCGCCGCGCTATCGCCATCGGTAAGGCGCTTGTTCCACTCCGCCCTTAGCTCGCCGATAGTCAACTCGGTATTCTTGGCGTTACGGGTCCTGCGACCCAGTTCTGCCTTACGCTTGGCATCGGTGATACCGCGCCGCGCAGCCTCCTCTTCGATGAGCTGCGCCCGCCGCGAAAACTTGTCCGTCAAAGATTCGTCGATTCCCAAAAGCCGGAAGCTCTTGCCATCGCGCTCAATGCCGTATCCAAGGTCACTTAGCTTGCCCGCAAGCCTGGAATGAAACGCGGCCTGATAGTAGACAGCGTCGCGCTTGATTGCGCTGAACTCTCCCGCCTTCCAGCAGTCCTCAACTGAGTCATAGCTCAGGTTCATAGCCACGGCATGAATATGCAGTTGCGGGTCCGGCACCCCATCCGCAAGGGGCCTCGTTGTGCGATGCACAAACTCGCCCCAAACCAGATTGCCGGTCTGCCGGTCATGAAACGCTCCGCTCTTCCTGACCCGCACTGCCATGGCCTGTTCGACTTCCGTCATAGTCTCGCGCACGGATTCCTGAAATGCCGTGAGCACACCCTCATCACCACCTAACTCATAAGCCAAAGTTACCGACTTCGGCGCATCGAAGGTGAAGTCATATGCCACCCGGCGATCCGCCCGCATACGCTTCGTCAGTTGGTGGCCGGTCATTGGGTCCTTGTTGTCGCAGAGCGCATGAAATGCGTTGCGATCAACCGGCCCCTCCAGCCCCAGCAACTTTGCGCCCAGGCCATGCCATTGCCCCTTGATCTGCTGGCCGTCCTTCGTGTAGTAATCCGCTTGCGCGAGTTCCTCCCTGAAATACTCCTTAGCAGCCCCGGCATTCGACTGGTGGTTGATGAATAACATATCCCTATTCGCCTAAAAAGCGTCAATTAACGAAAGCGTTAAATAAAGCATACACATGCAATGGTTAAAGAACCCCTAAGAATGCATAAACTTGTAGACATCTCTCCTAAGCGGTGCTTAGGGCCGCTTTGCAGCGATTTGCGGGATGGCAGGCACGGCCTAAAGGCACTTGCCTTGCTGCCAACGTCGTCTATCATCGGAGTTCCAAACCATGACCTAAGGACGCGATGACAGCTGAGAGTAACAACGATCCAACCAGTATTTTCCTGCCTGACTTTGAATCCATGACGGTAGATGATTTGCAGGCCTACATTGCACGCTCGCGCCGCCAGCTTGAACGCTTCGAGCATCTCCCAGGTGGCGCGCAGAACCCCATCGACCCCGAAGAGGCAGCGATCATCCGCAGGCTGTGCGACGAGCTCGAAGCGAGCCTCGACGCCATGCAGAAAGCTGGGACCTAGCGCTCCCATCCCCGTGACCCTTTCTGGAGTGCCGTCTGCCCGGCGAAGCGGTCTGTTGGGCTCATAGCTGCCTGCGTTTTGTTCTGGTTGTTTTGCTTCTGAAGAAGTGCGGCATTGCTACTGCCTTCGCCCGCCGATGGCCCGGCCTGCACGTGCATGGTGGCCTTCCTTAGCCTGTCGCCAACTTCCCGCGCCTTGGCGAGTTCGGAGGCAGGAACCACCTTGGAAACATCCTGCTGTGCGGGTGCCGGTTTGGCAGCCTCTATCGCAAGTTTTGCAGTAGGGTTAGGTGCAGCCTGTTGCTGCCGGTTCTTGATGAAATCGAGAATTGCCATGATTGCTCCTTGAAGAGAAAAGTGCGGCCCGGCGACGCGATTTAGAAACGCTGCCGGACCGCCCTGGTGGGCTCCCCTGCTAAGCCGCCTTGGGCGGCTCAACCGCCGAGAGGAGCTGCGCAATCTCGGGCGGAAGGGAGGGTGTTCGTGGGGCCATTTCCGCGATTGCCGACGCCCGGATTTCCGCCGGAACGCTGCCCAGGAATCCGGCCATGTGGACCTGAGAAAGCTCCTTCTCGGATGCCTTGCCGGAAACGGCTTTGGCAATCAGCGGCCCTGCGAACTTGGCATCCATCAGGGTCCGCAAGTGCAGCCAGCTTTGATACCACGAGAGGTAGTTCTTGAAGGCCAGTGCCGCCGCGCAAACGAGCAGGTAAATCATCGCCGGGCGGTCCAGGATGGTAACGAGCCGAAGGGCTATTGCCACCACCGCAACGAACAACGGCTCCCAAAGCACCCGGACTGCCCAGAATGAATTACCCAACGGCAGATGGGCAAAAACTGGCAGCGCTTCACCCTCGAACTGGCTGTGCTGTTCGAGCTCCATATGGAAGATCCTCCGCCACAGGCGCGGACCGTGGATCAGGTTGCTGGCGAAGAAGAGAAACGACAGGGTGCCAAGCCCGACGTAGCCCCTCGCCGAATACGAGCCGCCGCCGATAGGCAGAAAGTTGGTAACCCCGCCGAGTAGGGGTAACAACATCATCAGCAGGCAGGTAAACATCATCTGGATCGGGTCGAAATAGCGCGTCCCGAAGAAAGGACGCAACGCGTATTCTACCGGCGTCGTGACGATCCCGCACACGCCGTGGGCGAGGCTGATGCCTCCCTGGTAGAACTCCTGCAAGGAAGTTGGTTTCTGGTTTTCTGACATCTGGTTTGGTCTCCTTTTGGTTTGGGTTAAATGTCACGGGAGAAAGCCACGGTCAGGTGATTGCACCCTTGGGGCTTTGCATTCGTGACGGTTGCGTTGAAGGTCTTACCGCCCTGATAAACGATGGCGGTAGAAATCGGGCTGGTGCTGTTGGGCTTCACGAGCTGCGAGAACGTGATGGGCTCGACGTTGTACACCAGTTGCTGGGCAGCGCCGACGCTGGCACCACCCTGGGCATCCGAATTGAATGAGTCGAGATAACGGTACTGCTTGCCGATCAATTCGGCGAGGTATTGGCAAGTCGCGGTGTCGTTCTGTTGGTGACTGATCTTGAGCATTAAATTTCCAAGAAAAGCTAATGTTTTTGATCCCGGCTGTTGTTCGCCAAGCTCGTCCGAAAGATTCACGATGCTCTGCGTCAGGCACACCACCGCGACGCGTGCACTGCGGCAGGTCTGCTGAAAAGCGTTATCGCGCTTGGTCACGAAATATTGGAATTCGTCTTGCCAAAGAAAGACCGGGTTTGCCGACTGCGAGAGGTCACGTCGGAGCCAAGCAGATTGAAAGCAAAGCTTGACCAAAACGTTGATGAGCTTGCCAGTTTCATGCCCATATTCGAGCAACGGGAAATCGCAAATGACGATCTTGCCCGCGTGCGTTGTTAACTCCGGCACGAAGGTACACTTGCCGCCGCAAAAGAGACGGTTGAGCGGGTTGAACAGGAACTTGTCCGCCATACCCGCCCAGGTCATTTCGATGGAGGAGCGCGGCTTTTCGTCGAAGGCAGGCCAGCGCTTGAAGGCGTATTGTGTGGCGATATCGAGATCGCCCCACTGCTCAAGCGTGAGGGTGTCTTTGCGCGCCTCGATTGATCGGATCAGCTTGGCGCAGTACGACTCCTGCTGCCACCCTTCCTCCTCAAATTCCCCCGGTCTTGAGGGCAATGACTGAATGACCCGGTGCATGCCCGCAATCGAAACCGGTTCACCAGACAACGACAGGAGCACCAGAACGTTGCGCATCAGTTGCTCCGTTGCAAGTTCCCAGAAGCGGTCGCTGCTCATGCCGGAATGCGTTTTGCCTATGGCGAGCAACGTCGAGAAGAACTCGATAATGGTCTCTAAATCTCCCGCTCCACGCCCAGGGCGGTTCCAAAAGTACCAGAGTACGTCTAGGACGTGGCCGCTCTCCGCGTTGAAGACGATGAGATCTTTTTCCCGACCGCAGGCCTTTGCGTATTCGATCCAAATTTGTGGTTCCGAAGGTTTGGCTGAAAGTACCAAGCCTCCCATCCCAGGCGTTTTCAGGAATGAATAGGCCAGCGCCTTGCCACTCGTTGTCGATTTTCCAGATCCTGGGGAGCCACAAATAAAACTTCCCTCAAAACTGTCGGCCAGTGACAGCGCATCAACTGGCGAGAATCTCAATAAGGGTGCAGCTATGTCCACGTCGTGCGTTGGAGCCTTTTCAGCAGAAGTTATAGGTTGCGGAGCCGTGTTGAATGGAAATCTCATTTCTCACCTCCGAGTGGAACTGCTAACCGCGCTGCGAGAATGGCCTCACCGCAGAACGGAGCTATCGTCATCGGCGCGACGAAGAGTCGTTTCCATTTCGCGAGCAACACTTCGGTCGGAGCACTGTCCTTGTCGCGTTTGCCCTCTGAGAATCCGCAGAGAATAACTTCTATTTCCCGGTTATCAATTTTTGATGCCGTCCCATCGACCGTTTGCGCCTGACGTGCCAACTCGTCGTTGTCTTGCATGTCAGAGTGGACAACGAGTAGGCATCCCGAGCGGGCGTTGCACCTCAGGCTATTGAGATGCGTCACGCCTCGACGAACGGCCTTGACGACTGGCGATTGAGTGGTTTGTCCCATGCCTTTGCATGCTGCTGATGCCCGTTGAAGAAAGGCTTTCATCGCGAGCACCGCTTTCTTGCGTCCACCGAACGGAGCCATTGATGGCGATGGTGGCAGGGTCTCCGAAAAGACCATCCTCGGCTCCAGCCGCGTCGAGTCATCGCCGGATTGAAGCAGCGTCAGCGTCGCACCCCGCCGGGTCGAGCGAAGCACCAAAGCCCTAACCATCCGCATCTCGACATCGCAGTCGCGTTGCATCGAATCGGACGTATCGGTGATGAGAACGCTGTGAGGAGGCGACGGCGCGTTTGCGATGGCGATGTATCGCCACCCGGCGAAGGCCACAAGGCTAGCCGCCACCGCTACACTCGTCGCAGCCTTTTTAATATTGATATTCATTGGTGTGTTCCTCGGGTGAAAGCTATGAAGCTCGCGGCAGTGCGAATCCGCCGCCGCCTTCAAGAATTCGCTGGTTTGCGTGGATTGCGCCTCGGTACGCAGCCTCGACTGCCCATCCAGCTTGCTCGGCGACACGCTCAACGTCGAATACTTCGGATTCGCGCTGCTTCACTTCGGCGCGCAGGCCGTCATACCGGGTTATGTCCACTTGAATATTGGCCTTTACATCGCCGATGGCCTGTTCCAGAGCGACGCTTTGCGCTTGCGTAGTTCGGTAGACGGCGACGCACTGGCAATGTTTTTCCGCGAAGCGGTCAAGCGCAGCTACTGCAACGCATTCGAGTATCGTTAGGCCCACTGCAATGCAGTAATCTTCGAGTCCGTCGGCTTTGGACATCCGCAGAACTCCGAAGCCGATGCCGATGCCGAACCCCACACGACTGGAGTGCTTCGAACCGTCAGCTTCTGTGCGAGGTTGAAGCAGAATCTGGACGAGGAACGCACCGACTGCTGCCCCCAGGATGATTGAGATGAGCCAGGCGAGCGGCGCGTCTTGGATACTGCTCATGAAGACGCTTAGGAGCGTTGGCGAAAAACAGATGATGAACAGGCCGATGGCGCTCCACGCGATTCTGGCCAGTGACCGGCTCGGCTCGGGCATACGTGCCGTTTGTTCCCTCGCGTTCGTTAGCCGCGTTTCCAGTACTTCGCGTTTGGCGGTTAGGCTTTTGATCGCGGATTTGGCGGAATCGCGACTTTCGGCGCGCTCCCGGTCGGAACCGATCTCCTCGTTAATCGGCGGCAAGACCATCGAATAGATGCGGGCCTTAGCCCCCTGCTTGCGAGCGTTCAACTCATCCGCATCGCAGCGTATAATTCCACTGCCACGGACGTGTTCAATGGTCTGCGTGGCCATCTGGTCGAGGAGCGCAACGGTATCGGACCAGCGCTCTCTGTGCTCTCTCATGAGACCCCCTAAGGAAAAGAATTGATTGGACTTCGAACCCAAGTTTGCAGCCGGTTTGGTGGCAGAACAAGGAGGTTTTGTTTTGCCTCATGTCGTGGTTTGGCGCCATTCTTGTGACGTCACACGTGACGTGGCATCATGGAAGACTAGGTATGCCGACAGCGATTGGAAGAGAAGATCAGCGCAAGCTAAAGCGAGTGGTAGTCGGATATTTTTCGAACTCCCCTCGCGCTGTGGCCGTGTTGAGTTACCTTTTCGACCGAAGCATAACCGCAACCGACTCGGTCCCAAATGTCTCGGAGTCGGAGTTGATTACGGAATGCCACGAAGGGCCACGTACTGAGGGAGCGGTGCGCAGTTTGATGAGTCGTGTAAGGGATGATCTCAGTCATTTCTTCGAGGAGGAAGCTGAGGGCCGCAAGCAGCGCTGGAAGGTCGTTATCCCGCAACGCGATTACGCTCTAGCGTTCGATCACAACAGACCAATCCCAAGGTCAGGTTCGGGCGGGCTGCTGCGAGCATTTTGGACGCCCTACGTAATGAGTTCTAAGCCAATTCATGTGCTCTATTCCGAGCCACAATTTTTTCTCGACAGCCTTCACACATATCTTCACAATGTCAATGCGACGACCGCTGACGAACTTGAGTTGGTCGGCCAGTACAAGTCGGTACTGATCGGCATCAAGCCTATCAGCGGTTTTGTTGCCGCAGGCGTTGTTCAGGCGCTAATTCAGATCTTTGAGTTTTTTCAATCCGTCGGAACTCCTGTGACGGCCAGCCCTTTACGTCCAAATATGGAGATGCCAGAAACGGATCACGACCTGATCGTGCTCGCCAGCGCGGGTACCGCACGGTCAGTGATTGCCCGCCTTCAGTACTCCTTACCTAAACCACTCCTTCCGGATACTCTCGCAGCAGAGCCCTCCGTCAATTCTCAGTCAAGTTCCAGAATGGGAGCCCAGGAAAGTCCAACAGACGGCGTCCCAAACTTTGCGGTCCTCACCCGTCGTCCGCACCGCATGTTGGGCCGTTCGATTACGGTAATCTCAGCACAACATGCACGGGCAGTTGAAGCGGTTGCGTGGCTCGTGACCAAAGAACGAGAACTACAGAAGCTTGCAGAACGATTTCCCGAGAGCGGAGTTTTCCCTGACTTTTTTCAGGCTACAGTTGCCGTCCCAATTCTGCGAACCGAGGCGGAGCCGTATATCGAGCCGGTTTGCGTTAGGGACGTAATCTTACTGCCTCCCTTGGGATCGGAGACTGCGATCAAAACGGAACGCGCCTAGCTTAGGATGAGCTTAAGCATTTCTTAATCCTCTTTCTCTACGTTGATCGTAGGTCAACTGCTAGGGAGTCAGGAGATGCCACTTCAAGAAATCGAAGTCGTAAGAATGTTGGTGATGCATGGAGCGTGGGAACAGGTGGAGGGTGACAAGGGTAAATCCAGGTGGTGCATCAGTATTGATGGAATTACCAGTTCCACTCGTCGGAAAGAGCTCCTTAGTGCATTCCAGAATCTATGCCCTTCCGCAACCGCCCAAATAATCGACAGGCCCTCTGAACGCGTTTGGAGTTTAACGGTTGATCCCCTTGAAATAAAGGATGCGAGACATCACTTCAAAAGGCAACGCGATGCTGCGGGCCTTTTCGTAGGGAGAATGCGAGAAAGTGGCCGGGATCGATAGTATCCACACATGACCTCGGATCGATATGGTCCACTATTGTGGTTTTCGCTTGCTGTCGAAGACATTCTTTTCAGGCTCGGGTAGGACACCACGATTCTTTTCTTCGCGGTGTTCACTGGGGACTTCTTCGATCACAGATTCCCTTTCGGCTACAGCTTTACTTAGCAGGTCATGCTGGGCTTGACTCTCATCGGCCTCCCAAGGCCGTAGCCAATAGGGTGAACACGCGAGGCCCACCGCAGTGCTCCAAACAGGACCCGAGACCTCTCTGCAGTTTCCCGATAGCGTGGGCGGAACCACAATACCGACGCTGACCTGCCTCCGTAACCGAGACTCTAAGAACCGGGGTAACCCTCTGAGCAACGATCCGCCACCCACCAGCTTTAGAGGTATAACGTTTCTTCCATCATCATGGGCTTCTTGATCCAGTTCTTCCGAAATCATTTTCGCCAGGCGCTCGGCCGTTGCAATCAGCGCAGACCTAACCAATCGCGCCTGCGGATGGTTTCGGTTGTGTTCGGGCAGCAGAAGCCCGTATTCATGTTTCTGTCTCTCCGCGTCCTCGAACGAGAGGTCTGCGGCGAAGGCCGCATCTCGGGTAAACAGGTCTCCTCCTGCACATAGCCCACGAGCGTTCACAACCGAATTGTTGCGCCACAAAACAAGCCCGCAACTCTGCGCGCCAATATCTAAAACGATGGCCCCATGTCTTCGCTCCCACGGATCTAAGACAGCAAAAGATGCAGCAAGAGGCTCAAAGGCATAGAGAGTAGGCCTATCCCGAAAAGGATCGAGTACGTCCTTCAACTCTTGAACCAGTGATCTGGGAGATTGGATGAGGAAAGCCGAATATTCGAGATGACGCCACTCCCTACCCCGGGGAACATCGACTCGTTTGCCGTCGATAATCCACTGGGGTGACGCCAACGAAATTGTCCGTTCGAAGCTGCTAATCTGTCCCCACGCCAAACGAATAGCCTGCTCGGCAGTCTCGTCACCAAAGCGTTGAGGTGGGCTACATTCCATCACGGCTGAGACCCTCGTGCCATTTATGTGTGGATTGCCGACCCCATAAACAGGAGCCAGATACCCATAATCTATCCGACGTGAGCGCTCTGAGTCATCCACCTCAAGTGAGGCCCGAACGCTTGCCTTGTCCGCAATTCGCCCATTCACCCAACCCTGAGAACGCTTTTCCCAATGAGCGACCACGATTGGCCCATCTGCATTGAGCCGATTGTCGACGACTACGGTTCTGGTGAAGGTTGCACCTACGTCGACCCCTAAAACGAGATGTGAGTGCCGCGAGGCTGCCAAGATCGTGCTCCGTTAACCAACGTCACCATTTTCACAGATGTCAGCGCCATAAGAAAGGCGTTGTAACGTTACGTGTCACGTTGGCTCAGGTCTTAGCAATCGTGCAATCTCCCTGAGAAAACATCGTTGAATGTTCGGAAGCAAATGATCAAACTCGAACCAAATGGAACTCCAGACATCCGATAGTAGAGATGTTTCGTCCGCTAAGGCCACGCCACAGGAGGTCACCGGGATTCTCACCTTGAGGGATGTAGCAATCATACTTCGATGTTCGAAAGCTCATATCTCGAACCTCATCTGCGGCAAGGTCGGAAACCTGCCTCCAATTCCTGTTGTGCGTCTTGGACGCCGGGTTCTAATCCGCGAGAAATCTTTGTTTCAGTGGATGCTCGCCGTAGAGAAAGCGCAAGCAGAGGTGAGATAATGCCTTCAGACCTGAGTTCATCGCTTGGACGCACAAGGAGCATTGTGCGAAGAAAGCGATATCAAGAAGGAAGTTTGCAAGTCAGATCACACGGCAAACGGAAGATGTGGGTTGTGCTCTACCGCGAGGGAGGCGCAAGGAAATACAATACCCTTGGTCTGTTCTCAAAGATGAGCAAGAGCGAGGCCCAGAAAAAGCAGGCCGAGTTCATGGGAGAGATCAATGCCGCGCAGGCGGGTGCTCCCGATCCCGAGATCACGTTTGGCGATTACTTGGGCAACGTGGCGCTACCCTTCATGCGAAAGAAGTGGAAGCGTTCCACCGCGTCAACCAGCGAGAACCGAATGACGCATCACCTGGAGGAATTTCGCGAAACCCGGTTGCAGGCAATTACCCTGAAGGCGCTTCAAGCCTTCCTTGGCCGCAAGGCAGCGGAATTGTCGCGCAGCATGGTGGAGCATCTCCGCTGGGATCTGCATTCCGTGTTCAAACTGGCATTAGCAGAAGGCTACGCGCAGCGGGACCCGACCGCCGCCCTCTTTACCCCGAGGGAAGCGGAAACGGAACCAACGCGCGTCATGACAGGAAAGGAGGTGGAACAGTATATCGGTGCGCTCGAATTACGTGAGCGTGTCATCGCGCATCTTGCGATCTTCGCAGGCATGCGGCCTGGAGAGATTCTTGGACTCCAGCGCCAGCATGTAAGCGAAGACTGCCGGGCGGTGACGATTTCGCAGCGGCTCTATCGCGGCGACATCGACACACCCAAAACCAGATCGTCCCGGCGAACCGTCGCCATCCCGACCAAGACAGCATCGCTGATGCAGGAATGGATGGGCTTGGTTGGAGGGAAGCCGGAAGCATGGGTGTTCTCTTCGGAGAATGCTGAGACGCCGATGTGGCGCGATAACATCTGGTACCGGGGCATGAAGCCCAAGCTCAAACTGATTGGTTTGGAGTGGGCGAATTTTCAGGTGCTACGAAGGACGCATGCCAGTCTTGGTCACGAGGCGGGAATTGATCCGAAGGTAGCAGCCGACCAGCGTGGTCATGGGATTGGGGTAGCGCTGGATGTTTATACGAAGGCCAGCCTGGGCAGGCGGGCCGAAGCAGCAGAGCAGCTGGAAAACAGCGTCTTTGCGGCTTAATGGAGTGTAGTGGAGTGGAAGAAGTTGCTGAGTTCTCCCAAGTGATTGATTCTATGGAGCGGGAGATGGGATTCGAACCCACGACGTCCAGCTTGGGAAGCTGGCATTCTACCACTGAATTACTCCCGCTTTAGGTTATTTCCAACTACTATTGAACCAAGAACTCCCGCCACAAAACAGACCACATCACCACCATAAAATGCCGTGGTGCTCGCAGCTTCCATAACAACTCTAAATATAGCAAAACACCGCACTGGAAAGTGTGATGAGTCTTGTCTCACACAAGAAGAGCCTGTAGGGGCAATGGTGTCGGAAGCTGGGGATTGATCATCAGCATGAAAGGTGGAGAGAAGTTAAGCCTGGAGAAAATCCACAGCCGCACGGAAAAGTACGAGTGGATAGAGACGACATTGAATGAGCATGGTTACCGGATGCCGAGCCGGAAAGGAAAAGGAGTGCTGCGTGAGTACATCGAAAAGATGACTGGGCTGAGCCGATCACAAGTAACACGGTTGATCTGCCGACACACACCATGTGGAGAGGTAAGAGAAACAGCCTACCGAAGAAGTCGGTTTGAGAGGACGAACAATGGAGCGGGAGGTGAACGAATATGGGCAAGCGAAGTATGAACAACTAGCGGGCATCTCTGTGGCCCACCTATACCGGCTGCGTAAAAGTAGAACGTACCGTCAACGGAGAGTGAACCTGACGAAGACAGAACCGGTAACGATTGCCATTGGCCAGCGGCATTGCCCGGAGCCGAATGGACGTCCAGGATACTTACGAGTGGACACGGTGCATCAAGTGGGATCTGGACGGAGTGAAGGGTGTTTACCACATCAATGCGGTGGACGAAGTAACGCAGTGGGAAGTGGCGTGTGTGACACGAATATCGGAAGCATACGAGAAACCATCCATAGCAGGGCTTTTGGCGCAGTTCCCATTTAAGATCCAGGGCTTTCATTCCGACAATGGCAGTGAGTTCATCAACTATGGAGTTGACGATTTGCAATTTTATAAGGAGCACTTCAATAGCTACCTCAACTTCCATCGACCGAGCGGGCAAGTGGAAATCACTAAGGACAACAAACTTTTCCTTCTAAAATTGAGCCCCTGCTTCCATTCGCATTCTAATGGGCGATTCTTGCTCCGATGCACGATGGCGTGCGAAATCAAGTCCGGCGCTGCTATCTGTCACACGGGTTTTTCACGCCGGAAGATGAATATCGCTTTGTTTACTCTATGGCGATGAAAGATAGGCGTACTTCTGCACATTCTCCTTCGCATTCGCCTCCTCTACTCTCTATCCCTTAATGCGTTCCACGTAAGCGAAATAGGCTCCACGTTGAGTTCCGTCCTGCCCATAAAACCAGGTGTGAAGTTCAGCCGGTCCTTTCGGGAGCTTCACCGTAAAGATGGCCGCTTTGTCTTCACTTCCAATAGGAAGTTCCTGTTCCACTCCAGCAATTTTCAGCTTTGCCCGTACCGCGGAAATAGCCTTGCCCTGCACCTTTTCGCGGTTCGGTTTCGAATCTCGATAAGGAGCATTGATGGGCAAATTGACTTCCTGCGGCCAGCGGCGCAATTCGATGCGATACGTTCCTGCTTTGTCTACATCGACGGCCCAGAATCCTTTTGCCGCCGGACCTTGCCGGATGGATCTCTGATTCCAGGTTGCATCGGCAGCGCCCTCACCAATCCAATCATGGCAAGTAAGGCGCGATGGATTCTCGCGGTCATTCCCAAGCACAATGCGCACGTAGGCATTCTTGAGTTGAGACGCGGTTTTCCACCACTCGTCATAATCCTTCGATAGTCGTTCGAAGACCTGTGGATTCTTAGCAGCGACGTTCTCTTTTTGCCCCGGATCTTTTTCGATGTCGTAGAGCTCCAGCGCCTCGCGCCGTCCATCGGGGCTGGGGTTCACCAGCCGCCAACGGGAAGTCATCACCGCGGCCTGGCGCCACTTCACGATATTTTCCACGCGTTGCGAATCAACAACAATTGAGCGATCCGGCCAGGTCGGACTTGCCTCACGAAGAAGCGGGCGTAACGACTTTCCATGCAAAGGCCGCGACGATTTGCGCTTCAGGCCACAAAGCTCCATCAAAGTTGGCAGCACATCGATATGCGCGGTCAACGCTCCGATATCGCGGCCGCCCTGGATGCCACCACCAGGCCAGTAAACAAAGAACGGTACACGATGGCCCCCTTCATAAGGACTGCCTTTTGAAGCACGCATTCCCGCGTTGAACACATTTGCACCGCTTGCCGTTCCATTGTCAGTCATGAAGATCAGCAGCGTATCTTTTTCCAGATTGCTCTCACGCAGGTACTTCACCAACCGGCCGAGGTTGTCATCAATGTTGGTGATCATTCCGTAGAATCCCGGCTCTGTGAGTCCCTTCACGCCTTCGTAGGGCTTGGAGTATGAATCGGGTGCCCACATTGGACCGTGTGGTGCATTGGTCGCCAAATAACAGAAGAAAGGCTTTCCGCTGCGATGTGTTGTATCAATGAAATTAACGGCTTTGTCAAACCAAACATCGGTGCAGAATCCCTTTGCGGGTTCCGGACGCCCATTGTGAAAGTACGAGCCGTCCTGGTAATCATTCCCAAAATGGTCAGGAGTCTGCCAGACACCTCCACCTCCGCAGGCAAGTGCTTCGTCGAAGCCGCGGTCGTGCGGACGGCATGGATAGTTGTCCCCAAGGTGCCATTTGCCGAACATGCCGGTTCGGTAGCCGGCTGAGCGGAAGCAATCCGCCATGGTTACCTCACCATGTGCCAGCAGACTGCGGCCACCGATGGTATGCCAAGCGCCCACGGCGTTGGTATAGCGGCCGGTCATCAAGGCAGACCGCGTTGGCGCACACGTGGGACTAACATGGAAGTTGGTGAAGCGGACGGCGCGGGCATGAAGCGCGTCCATGTTAGGAGTTTTGATTACGGGGTTACCGTGACAAGCCAGATCACCGTAGCCTTGATCGTCTGTTATTACGATTACAACGTTGGGCCGCGCCGCCTGGGCGTCTAAGGATAGCGGCGCGGCGGCGAATCCGCATGCAGCGCGCAAGAATGTTCGACGGTTGATTTTCATTTGAATCCTGCGCGCCAATGCATGAGAAATTTTGAGTATTCAAGAAGGCGCCATGTACTGTGGTAACAGTATATATTACTTTTTCAGAGGGTTCGTGCGGTTTTTCATATGGCCCAGGTGATTGCCACCCGGCACCATTGCAATCATAGTTCGGTGTTTCCGAACTGTCATTGCGCCGGCTGACGAACCAACACTTGAGTGTCCCGGCATAGATTTTTCCTGCGAGGGGAGTATAATCGGTGATCAATGAATCAAACTACTTCTTCCAGGCGCACTTTCCTGCGCGCAGCCTGTGGCGCAGGACTAGTTCCTTCCTTCGCAAGTGCTGCCCAAAAGCGTCCTAACATCATCTTCATTATGTCCGACGATCACGCTGCCCACGCCATCAGCGCTTATGGCAGCAAGATAAACCAAACCCCTAACATCGATCGAATTGCCGCTGCGGGAATGAAGCTCAACAACTGCTTTGTCACCAACTCCATCTGCACTCCAAGCCGCGCTTGCATCCTCACCGGCCAATACAGTCACCTGAATGGTGTAAAGACCCTGGCCGATTCCATGGATCCAAAGCGCAACAATGTGGCGAAAATGCTCCGCGCCGATGGCTATCAAACAGCCATGGTCGGCAAGTGGCACTTAGGAACAAATCCCGAAGGGTTCGATTATTGGAATATCCTTCCCGGCCAAGGGCTCTATCACGATCCCGTCCTTATCGAGATGGGTCAAAGCAAGAAACACAAAGGCTACGCTACCGATCTCATTACCGACTTCTCATTGGATTGGATATCCAAGCGCGATAAATCTAAACCGTTCTTTCTGATGTGCCACCACAAGGCGCCTCACCGGCCCTGGCAGCCCGATGCAAAGCATATGGACATGTGGAAGGACAAAGATGTTCCAGAGCCGGATAACCTTTACGACGACTACTCCAATCGCTCCAATGCAGCCAAAAACGCCACCCTGCGCGTGGGCGAGAATTTCAGCAGGACCGATGTGAAAGGCGACTTACCCGCAGGCTTAACCGGCAATGCACTTCGCAAGTGGGGCTATCAGGTTTATATGAAAGATTATCTGCGTTGTGTGGCAAGCGTGGATGACAACATCGGACGCGTTTTGGATTATCTGGATAAGGAAGGCTTAACGCAAGATACATTGATTATCTACACCTCCGATCAGGGATTTTTTCTAGGCGATCATGGCTGGTTCGACAAACGCTTCATCTACGAAGAGTCAATACGAATGCCCTTCCTTATTCGCTATCCAGGCAAGATAAAGCCCGGAAGCGTTCGTGACGAAATGGTTTTGAATATCGACTTTGCCCCAATGTTTCTTGACTTCTCTGGAATCAAACCGGCAGCGGATATGCAAGGCGTCAGCTTCCGAACCATTCTGGAAGGGAAGAAACCCAAGCAATGGCGGAAGTCTATGTATTACCGCTATTGGATGCATTTATCAGATCATGGCGTTGCCGCCCATTACGGCGTCCGCACCAGCCGCTATAAGTTGATTTACTATTATGGCGAAGCGCTGGGAACCAAAGGCTCCATCAACAAACCGACTCCCCCGGAATGGGAAATGTTCGATCTCAAAACGGATCCCCGCGAAATGCGCAACGTCTATGCTGACCCAGCTTATTCAAAGACGGTCGCAGAGTTAAAGACGGAGTTAGCCCGGTTGCGCAAACAGTATGGCGATTCAGCATAGTTTGATCCGTCTTGTTAGCGAGCCGTGCGCGTGGGGGCGGTCCATCAATAAACGGGATACCGCGAATGGGCTGTCCCGGTGCGTAGACCTGCAATCTACTTAAGTGCGAATGACAGCTTTGACTGCTTCAGACAAGTAGGTCTAATGCTCTTGGTAGAAAAAAAGAAGCCTGGGATTAATTTACTGTTCCTAAGTCAGTCAATTTGACGAAACTTATCCCGTCTTGCACCATCAGCCTCACCTTCAAAAGTAATGTCAATTTACGAACACGCTTGGATACAGCATCGAATGATATGGGCGCCTCAGGAAATTTCGAGGCGTGGCTGCTTACCACTTCCAGGTGCAGGCCTTGTCTACTTTTCTCCATTCATCAAAACATTGAGTGATTCGATCGTAGGCTTAGAGCTTTCAACCGTAGTTTCACCCCAGACCGCCATATACCCGCTGGTGTTGGCTTCACCCCACACTGCCATTTCACCCCACACTGCCATTTCACCCCAGACGGCCATGTCGCTATTAATCAAACGCTCACCCCAAACGGCCATTCCTCCCCATACCGCAGAGTCTCCCCAGACGGCACCAGCATTCTTTACGAGCTTGACCTTGCCTGTAGCTGGATCTCTTACAGCTGAGGGGGACATAGCATTCTTGGACGATACACTTGAGTCGTTCAATGCAGCCAGAACATCAAGATAGCCGGCACCAACGGTAAAGATATCGTACTGGCTGGTGTAGGTTAGTTTGGTGATCGGGTCTGTCGCAACGCTGTAAGAGGGGAAGGTTTTGCTTGCCGTTTTCATCAGCCGTGCTTTTACCTGATCTGGTGTAAGCGAGGGATGCTGCTGCAATATGAGCGCTGCCGCACCGCTCACCATGGGGGCTGCCATGCTGGTTCCGCTCATCCAAACATAACAGTAGGAAAGCGTATTGGATCCGGTGGTCTGAAAGTAGGAATACGGCACAATATTTTGCGGATATTTGTCGGATATCCAGGAGTTGTTATTAAAGAGCAATGAACTAATCTGATTTCCGGGCGCAACCAGGTCCGGCTTCACAATATGATCCAAATAGGTTGGACCCTTCGAACTGTAACTGGCTATGTTGTCGTCAGCGCGCGAAGCCGTCTTCATGGTCTTCATTGCGCCCACCGTAATCACATATGGATCGTTCCCCGGTGAAGTGACGGTGCCATACCCAGATCGGCCTCCGGAGTTATTGCGCCCGTCGTTTCCAGCAGCAACAACCACCACAATCCCACTCTTCCATGCGGCTTCCACGGCTTGACACAGTGGGTCAGAAGCATAGTTCTCAAACACCGGCCGGCCAAGCGACAGATTGATGATCCGGATGTTGTATGTGGTTTTCAATTGAATGGCACGCTGAATTGCCGCGATCACATAACTGTCCTGTCCAGATCCGGTTTCGTCCAGAACTCGAAGGTTAATCAGGCGAACTTGCCGAGCCATTCCCCGGAACTCATGCGTATAATTCTTCCCGCTGGAACTGGATGCATTGCTACCGATAATGCCCGCAACGTGCGTCCCGTGGCCGTACTCATCCTTTTCGATCTTTGCACCATTAGGTTTGGCTGGTATGAAACTCTCGCCATAGACTAGTCTGGTTTTCCCCGCCTTCTCGTTATTCGGATTGTCCGATCCAACACGGAGGTCCCAATGGTCCGAAATGCCGCTATCAATCACAGCAACAGCGACGCCCGTGCCGTCCCATCCATTCTTAAGCGCAATGTCGGCTCCAACCGTTGTTGCAGCATAGTCGAGGGAACCGCGCAGCGAGCGGTCTGGTGAGATATATGTGACTTCCGGGTCATTGGCCAGTTCGGTCAACCTGCTTACTGGAATCGAGTAATGGCCACCCTTCACAATTCCCAATTCCGTTTTGAGCCTGCCACCTTTGTCTGTTACTTTTTTGTGATTCAAATCCGTCGGTGCTTGTCGGTACTGAACAATAACATCGACATTGCCTCCATTGGCTGTATCAAGATCTTTGCCGATCTTGGGATGTCCCGCAAAGGGCGACTATGAAGGGAACAACTGGTAATCCGTTTCTCATGGTGGTTCGACTAAGAATACTTTGGGTCAGCGGCCCGTCTACTTCTCGCCTTTGATTGAAGTTGCCTCTGAAAAGAGATTTACATCACCCCAAACAACGTTGTCACCCCAGACTACGTTGAAGCCCGTGGAGAGGCTATCACCCCAGACCACGTTTTCTCCCCAGACTACGTTGTCGCCCCAAACGACGTTGTCGCCCCAGACCACGTTTTCACCCCAAACGACGTTGTCGCCCCAGACCACGTTGGTTCCGCCAATCGTCACCTTCCCGGTAACTGCGTTGTAAGTAGCAACCGGCGACATAGCGGTCTTGCCTGAGGTGAGCACATCGGTATTGTTCAGCGCTGCCCACACATCCAGGTACCCAGCTCCCACCGTGAATAGATCGTAACGGATAGTGTAAGTAAGGCCAGTCGTGAGGTCTGTAACTACACTCGATACCGGGAAGGTCTTGGTGGCGGTTTTCATTAGGCGTGCTTTGATAGTGTCAGGCGCCAGCGTTGGATCCTTCTGCAATAGCAGAGCTGCAGCGCCGGCCACCATTGGTGTTGCCATACTGGTGCCGCTGAGTTTGAAATAAGTGGACGAATCTTTGTTGTTGGAAACACTCTTGTAATAACTGATAGGAATCACGTTCGCTGGATACTTGCTGATAATTGAGCTATTCGGCGCTAAAGCCGAGATGATATTGTTGCCTGGGGCTACCAAGTCCGGCTTAACAATATGATTGTTTAACGTCGGTCCTTTTGAACTATAGCTGGCCATCACGTCGTCCCCGCGGAGCATGGTGCCCACATCTTTCATTGCGCCGACCGTGATCACGTATGGATCGTTGCCCGGTGAGGCGATGGTGGCATAACCATTTGTATTTTGTGAATTATCCCGCCCATTATTGCCCGCTGCTACCACAACCACGATGCCCGCGCTCCAGGCTCTTTCGACTGCTTGGCAGAGAGGATCAAGTGTGTAACTCTCGAAGACCTGACGGCCCAAGGAAAGATTGATCACTCGAATGTTGATTGGATTCGTAGCCTGAGTCTTCAAAGTGATTGCCTGGTCGATCGCGGCGATTACAGCGCCATCGGTGCCTTGGCCATTGGCGTCGAGAACCCGTAGGTTGATCAGGTTCGCATTAGGTGCGATTCCCCGGAAAGTGTAGATTGTATTACCAGCTGTGGATGAATTTGACCCGTTGCCACCAACAATGCCGGCCACGTGCGTACCGTGCCCGTATGCATCATTCGTGGAAATGTCTCCGGGAACAAAACTCTGGCTGTAAACGACCCGGGAGTTGAGATCGTTCGAGGAGCCGATGCCACTATCAATGATGGCGACGTTCACCGCTGTGCCGTTATAGCCGTACTGAAGTGCCGTATTGGCGTTGGTGGTCGGCTCTGCAAATTCCAAGGTTCCCTTGACCTTCCTGTCAGGAGAGGCATATTTGACGTTCGTATTGGTTGCAAGCGACGGAATTACCGAGGCAGGCAAAGTGTAAACTGCAATCCCCGTTATCTTCTTAAATTGCTTCTTTAATGTGCCTCCCCCTTTAGTTACTGAGGCTATCGCTGCAGCGCTGGGGGGGTTGGTGGTGAACTGAATGACCACGTCTGCTGTAGTTGTCACCTTTAGCAGATCGCGTGAAGTATTGGATGCGCCAAAAGCAGTGGTTACCAGGGTAGGCTGCAGACCCAACATTGTAATGAATGAGACTCGTGTAAGAATCTTTGTGAAGTTCTCGAAGAGTGAATTGAAAGACATAGTATACGAAGTTGTATGCACGGCAAATTCCAAACCAAAGTGCTAGTAAAATCTGTTAGTTACAGGGGCTGCAGTTCTTCGATGAGACACATTGGCGCTTTCGCGGGACAGTCTGTCTTCTTGTTTCTTAACTTAACAGGTTAAGCTTCAACTTGGTTGGTTCCGATCTGCAGTCAAAGAATCCTCGCTCAATGAATTTGGCTTTGGCGGAACTGCTGGCGGCATCTGCGCCGAGGTCTATGCGTTCTCGCCTGATGAACCGTTGGTCTCCTGCTCCCTTCCTGATGACGCCAAACGGCTTGGTCTCGCTGTCGGTCAAACAGCGACCTGATAAGCAACACGCTAACAGGCGTGCGGCCCACTGGAGCGACGAGCCGCTTCCAAGTGGAGAGACGCCATTCCTCAAAGCCACGTTGAGGACGGGCCTCAATCACCAACCGCTGCACCAACATCATCGGCAACGGCAGTTTGCCGGCACTCTTTTTGGGCAAGTCGATTTTGGTTAACAATCGAGTGCTGCCCAGACTCTTTCTATGAATCACGTTCTGAACAGTGGACTAGTCATTCCCAACTCACTTTTTGGATTAATCGACTAAAGTTCGCTTAAACCCATTCAAATTTGACTTTCTTGGACATCATCGTTATTCTCGGTATTCAACGTTGCATTGCGAAGGCAACATGCACGTCACCAATCTGCTAATTGTTCTTGGCCAGCCTGGGAACTAATCTTTAACAAGGAAACTATGATTGAACGTTATACCCGGCCCGCCATGGGCAGTATCTGGAATGATGAAGGCAAATATCGCGCCTGGCTGGCAGTCGAATTAGCCGCTGCGGAAGCTCTTGCGGAAATGGGCGAAGTACCCAGTGATGCCGCTCAAAAACTCCGCGCCTACGCTGATTTCGATCTCAGCCGTATCCTTGATATTGAGCGCGAAGTGAAGCACGATGTTATCGCTTTTACAACCGCCGTTTCAGAAAAAATGAATGCCGCCGGTGCCGCTGAAGCATCCCGTTGGCTGCATTTCGGTTTAACCTCGAACGATGTGGTGGATACCGCACAAGCACTGCTGATCACCCAGGCCTCCGGCATTATCGCTTCAGGTGTGGATCAGCTCACTACTGTCCTCAAACGCCGCGCACTGGAATTTAAACACACAGTGCAGATGGGCCGCACCCATGGCATCCACGCCGAACCGATTACTTTTGGTTTAAAAATCGCATTGTGGTTCGACGAATTGAAGCGCAACCAAACCCGCTTTGCCGCTGCCGCTGAAGATATGCGGGCTGGAAAAATTTCCGGAGCCGTAGGAACTTTCGCCCACATCGCCCCCC
This sequence comes from Bryobacterales bacterium, assembly GCA_043755435.1. Lineage (GTDB taxonomy): Bacteria > Acidobacteriota > Terriglobia > Bryobacterales > Bryobacteraceae > JANXSF01. The sequence continues at coordinate 25,557 of JAYUSZ010000069.1, forward strand.
ATGCCGAGGAGAAAATTTGCGAACGCCTGGGGCTGAAAGCCGCACCGATCTCGTCACAGGTTTTAAGCCGCGATTCGCATGCCAACTACGTTCATTCTCTTGCATTGATCGCAGCCACTTGCGAGAAAATTGCCCTTGAAATCCGGCACCTTCAGCGCACCGAAGTTCGCGAGGCGGAAGAACCCTTCGGTGCCGGCCAAAAAGGCAGCTCCGCCATGCCCCACAAACGCAATCCAGTAACCTGCGAACAGATCTGCGGCCTAGCCCGCATCGTGCGGTCTAACGTACAGGCAGCCTATGAGAATATCCCTCTGTGGCACGAGCGCGACATCTCCCATTCTTCAGTCGAGCGCATCATCATACCGGACTCAACCATCTTAGTTGATTACTTACTCGCAAAAACCATCTGGCTAGTTGACGGTATGCGGGTCCATGCCGATCGCATGCTCCGCAATCTCAACATGACCAAAGGACTGATTTTTTCCGGCCAACTGCTGCTCGATCTCTCCGCCGCAGGCATGCTTCGCGAGAAGGCTTATAAGGTGGTGCAAACCCACGCCATGAAAAGTTGGGAGGAGGAAGGCGACTTCCGCGCCGCTGTCGAAAACGATCCGGAAATCCGGACCCATCTATCCAGCGAAAAGATCGCCGAATCGTTTTCCGGCGAGCGGCAGCTCCGCAACGTGGACTTTATCTTTGAACGCGTTTTCGGGCGGCTATAGATCTACAAGAATAGTAAAGAACCTAAATAGTACTGCCGTTTAGTTGGTAGTAGTACTTATTGGGTCGGCGCATCGATTTATTTCAAGCGTTAATCGATAGTTTTCTTACATCGTGTCGTTGGAATTAACTGTCATTTTATTAAGGTCTTAATCTGTTGCTTCCCCTACCTGCGACCACTGCTCTTATCTCTGTTTAATGTAAAACTACTTTAATAGTATAAATTAGTCCTTTCAATTTCAAAAGGTTGCCTTACACTATCTCTAGGAACCTATGGGAGCCAAAGTAGCAGTTGCGCTGGATCTGAGAGCCGTTGATATGGCTAAGGTCTTATTAGTGGATGATAATCCTACCTCACGTTTGACGTTGCAAAAACTTCTAACGCTTGGCGGATACTCTGTCGATTCGGCCTCTTCGGCTGCTGAAGCCATAGGAAAGTTGGAATCCTCTGAATACTCCTTAGTACTCAGCGAGCTTCATGCCGAATCATCCGATGCTGGTTTGCACCTAATGGCTTTTGCCCGCAGCATGGAATATCGCCCGGCAACCGCGCTCCTCACTTCTTATCATGACGCTGCCTCGTTGGGGCAACTCAATGGGGACGTGATGCTGATCGAACCCGAAGAAGTTCCAGAGTTGCTCGAAAAAGTGGCCGATCTAATTGGCGAACGGGCTAACCGAATGCTCACGCGCGAACTCCGTCAAAGCCGCAACTAGCCCAACTGCAAGAACTCTGCAGGGATGAAACCTGTAGCATTGCGTTCCGGAATACACTCTTGTTTTGACGCCCTTCGCTCGCTGTTGATCGCGATCTTGGCTTGTCTTGGACAAAGCGAATCAACAACGTCGGACACGCAGACCCACAGTTGTTGTGTCAGGTGCAGGGCGTTCTTTGAGTGAGCATCTGTTCAACCGGAGGTTGCTAAGTTCACCCAGAGTGTGCACTTACGATCAGTCCGATGTAGCTTGGAGCGATCCTCGACCGCACGACACCTGCACGTTAAGGATCATCGAGATCCAAACTGCGATAGAAGTTCTCTTCACAACGAGTCCATATGTCATAGTTGGGCATTCTCTTGGTGCCTTGGTTTCCAGGCTCCATGCAGCCATGTTCAACCAGGAAGTCTCAGGCCTTGTCATCGTCGATCACGCCTCATTGAGGCCAGTATTCTTTGAGGTAAGTACAGCGTCGGCTTCAGGCACCATCACGTCCCGCGTATCCTCTTGGGCGATTCAAACCTGGTCGAGTTCGCTGCCTGCATTTTCTGGAATCCTCAGTCGAAACGTTCAGATGGCAAAAAGTGTGCGGCGGAATCGTTGCCACAAGGAGCTGCTTGGGTTGTCCACGAAAACAGACAGATAACGGCTCAGAATAGCGGCCACTGCATCATGATGATTGACAGGCATGAAGTTGTTGTTGCAGCCGTTCGCGAGGTCGTGAGCAGAAATATGAGCATCCCCACACACGTCGCACCGCATACAGTAGACTAAGGAGCCCTGTCTATGAGAATCGCCTTCATAATAATTCTGCTCAGCGTGGCCCAGCTCACCGCTCGGAATCTACGAATTTATGCAATTGACGTGGAAGGTGGCAAAGCCACCCTCTATGTCTCCCCGTCCGGCGAATCCATGCTGATTGACACTGGTTATGGTGGCCACAATAACCGCGATGCCGATCGCATCGTTGCAGCCACCAAGGCCGCTGGTCTGAAGCAGATTGATTACCTGGTGATCACTCATTACCACGGCGATCACGCCGGGGGTGTTCCCCAACTAGCCTCCAAGATCCCCATCAAAGCATTCTTCGATCATGGCGATAATTTTGATGAAAGAACTCAATCTGTCTTTGAACCCTATTCCGTGATCCGTAACAAACGCCCGCACACTAGACTGAACCCCGGCGACAGAATCCCCGTCAAGGGCCTCCAAGTTGATGTGGTGGCATCCTCGAATCAAGCAATCACACAGCCTCTTCCCAAGGCAGGCCAAAGCAATCCGCTATGCGCAACTTACCGCGCCTTGGCACCCGACCCCGGTGAAAATTCCCGCTCCGTTGGGTTGATTATTACCTTTGGGAATTTCCGCATTGCCGATCTTGGCGACCTTTATTGGAATCAGGAATATGAACTCGCATGCCCAACCAACAAACTGGGAAGCATTGATCTCTACATGACTACTCATCACGGCACGAAGACTTCCGGCCATCCTCAAATTGTTCATGCTCTGCACCCCAAAGTGGCCATCATGAACAACGGTGCGAATAAGGGCGGTTCCGTGGAGGCATGGACCACCATTCAGAGCTCCCCAGGTCTGGCTGACCTGTGGCAACTGCATTTCTCAAATGAGGGAGGCAGGAAACATAACGCCCCTGATCAATTCATTGCCAATCCCACCGAACCATGCAGCGGAAAGTGGATTGAAGTTTCAGCCACACCCAATGGCAAGTTCACAGTTAGGAACAGTCGCAATGGTTTTCAAAGGTCTTACCAAAGCAACCCTTAAATAGACTTGCAGTTAATGTTAAGTAATATATAGAGGTATTAAATTGAAAAGTTAATTGATACATAATGGTGTTAAGTACTTAGTCCAGCCCATTTGCTTGACTGGTCAGTTTGTTGGGCCGCGGATGAACGCAAATGAACGCGGATAAGACAAGAACGGTCGGATAATCCCAAATCCGCGGCAAATCAACATTCCTGGAATTGCCGATCTCCAATCCAACCTACAAGCCGGGCAGCGCCTCACCTAGTGGCATATCGAGTCATGATGTTGGTCTTTGCCTTATCCGTGTTTATCCGCGTTCATCCGCGGCCAATTAACATTCCTCGATTTGCCGATCTCCAATCCAACCTACAAGCCGAGCAGCGCCTCACCTAGTGGCATATTAAGTCATTATTGTTTGTCTTTGTCTTATCCGTGTTCATCCGCGTTCATCCGCGGCCAATCAACATTTTGCCAATCTCCAATCCCAACCTACAAGCCGGGCAGCGCCTCACCTATTGGCATATCCAGTCATGATGTTGGTCTTTGCCTTATCCGTGTTTATCCGCGTTCATCCGCGGCCAATCAACATTTTGCCGATCTCCAATCCAACTTACATACCGAGCAGCGCCTCACCATCCACGTTTGCCCGCATTAACATTCCCCCGGACCCAACAAACCGCTAAACTAGTCCTTGTGCGCCCTCTTCAATATGACGTGATTATTGTCGGTGCAGGTCACGCCGGCGTCGAAGCCGCACGTGCCTGTGCTCGCCTTGGCCTGAAAACCGCGATGGTCACTATGAACATCGACCTCATCGCTCAAATGTCCTGTAACCCCGCCATCGGCGGCATCGCCAAAGGCCACCTCGTCCGGGAAATCGACGCCCTGGGCGGCGTGATGGGCGAGGCCACCGACGCCGTTGGCATCCAATTCCGCCTCCTGAACACCAGCCGCGGTCCCGCCGTCTGGTCGCCCCGCGCACAGTGCGACAAAAAGCAGTACCGCATTCATATGAAGGCACTCCTTGAACGCGAACCCAATTTGCGCATTCTGCAAGCCGAAGTGGCCTCACTCGAAATCGAACCCAATCCCACTGGCCGCGCCCGCGTCCGTGGCGTCAACCTTCGCGACGGCCGCACCGCCCAAGCCGGAGCCGTTGTCATCACCACCGGCACTTTCCTCAATGGCCTTGCCCACGTCGGCGAGCAGACCTACAGCTGCGGCCGCAATGGCGAGGCCCCTTCAAACCTGCTCGGCGATCAGCTTCGCACCTTGAACCTCCAATGGACCCGCCTCAAAACCGGCACCCCTCCCCGCCTCGATGGCCGCAGTATTCAGTGGAATCGCTTTGAACCCCAGTTCGGCGATGCCGTACCCACCCCCTTCAGTTTCCGCACCGAAAAGATCGACCGCGAACAAATTCAATGCCACATAGCCTTCACCAGCGACGAGACGCATCGTATCTTGCGCGAGTCCATCGCTCGCAGTCCTTTGTATAGCGGTCAGATAGAAGGCGTCGGCCCTCGCTACTGTCCATCTATCGAAGATAAAATCGTCAAATTCCCGGACAAACTGAAGCACCAGATCTTCTTGGAGCCGGAAGGGCTCGACACAAACGAAGTCTACGTCAACGGAATGTCCACCAGCATGCCCATCGATGTACAGACGGCAATGGTGGCATCGGTTCCCGGTCTTGAAGATGCCGAAATGATCCGCCCTGGATACGCCATCGAATACGACGCCATTGACCCCCGCGAGCTGGATCACACCTTGGAAGTGAAGAAGCTGGAGGGTCTATTTCTTGCCGGACAGATCAATGGAACTTCCGGATATGAAGAAGCCGGTTGCCAGGGCCTCATGGCCGGCCTCAACGCTGCCTGTAAAGTGAAAGGAATTGCTCCCGTAATTCTGGGCCGAAGTGACGCTTACACCGGAATTCTGGTGGACGATCTAATTTCCAAGGGCGCCGAAGAGCCCTATCGCATGTTCACCTCGCGTGCCGAGTTCCGCCTGCACCTACGGATCGACAACGCTGATGAACGGTTAACCCCCATTGGACGTCGAGTCGGCCTAGTGGAAGACGAACGCTGGCTCCGTTTTGAGCGCAAACAACGTCAGAAAGTGAAGTTGCTGGCGTTATTGAGCACGGTGCGCATCACCCCCGATTTGGCGTTAGCCGCGGATGACCGGCCATTGCTGGGCGCATGGCTAAAACGTACGGAATCCTCCATCGCAAAGATTGCGCCGTTTCTGGAGCAATCCTTGGGCGAGAAGCCAGAGATTGGTCTGCTTGCTACGGTTGAGACAGAAACAAAGTACGCAGGCTACATTGACCAGCAGCAGCGGCAAGTGGTTCGCTTGAAGAATTCAGAGCGCCGCACCATCCCACCAAACTTTGCCTATAGTAAGATTCCCGGGCTATCGCACGAAATCATGGAAAAACTGGAACGAGTACAACCCGTGACGTTAGGACAGGCTGGGAGAGTTCCCGGAGTTACCCCGGCCGCTGTAGCCGTGATTGATTGCTATCTCAACCTGTTCCACGTGGAACATGTTCTATCGGCTGGTGAAAAGGAGGGGTGAAGTGGACGACAATCGACGGAAAATGGCTAAAGCACGATCGCTGGGTGAAGTGCTTCCGAAACGGCACTTGGAAGTCGCATGTAACGTCTGGTTCGCGAAACCCCGGGACGGGGCGAAGATTCACTTCCACATCTTCACTAAGTAGAACCACTTCAGTTGAATTCCACCCCCCGTCCCAGTGTTTCGAAGGCCGCACACACCCAATAGGCCCATGCCCTTGCCGCACATGTGAATTTAGAACCGAAACGGGAGTTTGACCCCTCGTCGGTTCGCAAGGACCCCTTTTTGGTTGTGCCAGATGCAAAACTGAGTAGTTACTTTGGAAAAATCGGCCCTGTCTTTCAAACATGAGCACTTGCTTCTGAAAGAAAGGTTCCACGTGGAACAGACCTGTGGCAAACTAGACTTCAATAGTTCAAGGAGAAATATCCACATTGGGTAAGGTAATCGCCGTAGCCAACCAAAAGGGTGGCGTCGGAAAAACAACCACTGCCATCAATCTCGCCGCTTCACTCGCAGCCAATGAGCTGAAAGTGCTCCTGATCGACATTGATCCGCAGGGAAATACAACAACTGGCCTCGGAATTGCCAAAGATCCCGAAAATGCCACCATCTACCATGTACTGGTAGGGGAAAAAACCGCAATAGAAGCAATCGTCCCTACGGCCTGCGATGGACTTAGCATCCTTCCGGCAGATCGTAACCTGGTTGGTGCCAATATCGAAATGGTTGGTTGGGATGACCGTGAGAACCGGCTGAAGCGCGCCGTTGAAGCAATCAAGGACCAATACGACTACATTCTAATCGATTGCCCTCCCGCCCTCGACCTCTTAACCCTTAACGCCCTAGTAGCCGCCAACTCCCTACTCATTCCAATTCAATGCGAGTTCTTCGCCCTGGAAGGCATTTCGCAGCTGTTAGACACCGTTGAGCGCATCAAAGAGTCCTTCTCCCACGATCTGGCAATTGAAGGGATCGTTCTGACCATGTACGACGACCGCACCAGCCTCACGCGCCAGGTTGCCCAGGATCTGAAAGAATTCTTCCAGGGTGAAGTGTTTGAAACCGTAATTCCCCGCAACATCCGTTTGGCCGAAGCACCTAGCCACGGCAAACCAATCCTACTTTACGATATGCGCTCCAAAGGCGCAGAAAGCTATATGAAACTGGCAAAGGAGATGATCACCAATGAGCAGCGGAAACGAGAATCAGCGCAAAGCGCTGGGTAGAGGGATATCAGCGCTGCTGCCAGGCCGTCCTGTAGCACCTCCACTTGGAAGCGCGGTACCACCAAAACCGGTAGTTACAGCCACACCACCACCGCAAGTAGTGCAAACGCCGCCACCGGAACCAGGCCATGATTCGGTACTCAATTTGCCCATTGAGCAAATCGAACCTAATCCAATTAACCCGCGCTCCGTGTTCCAACACGAAAAATTGGTAGAGCTGGCCGAATCCATCAAGCACAACGGAATCATCCAGCCGCTGGTGGTCCGCAAGGGGCTCAACGGAAAGTATCAGCTGATTGCTGGGGAACGACGTTGGAGAGCCGCAAAGCTCGCCCACCTGGAAACTGTGCCCGTCGTAGTGAAGGATTTCCTCGAGAGCCGTTTGCTGGAAGTGGCGCTGATTGAAAACATCCAACGCGAAGACTTGAACCCCATGGAAGTTGCCAAAGCTTTTGAACAGCTCACACACGAACATGGATTGAGCCACGAAGAAATTGGCCAGCGCACCGGTAAGGATCGCAGCACTGTAACCAACATGCTGCGGCTGTTACGGCTGCCACCCGGAATTCAATTATTAGTGGCCGAGCAGAAACTAAGCATGGGTCACGCCAAAGCCTTGCTTGGATTGCCCACCGACGAAATGATTTCCGAGCAAGGCGAAAAAGCCGCCGCTCAAAGTTTGTCCGTCAGGCAAGTGGAGCAGACGGTACAGAAGTTGAGCAAAGCACCTGCGTCAAAACCGGCCGAAGCACCGCAGGTGGATCCCAATGTGAAGGCCGCCCTGCAGGAGTTGATGAACACTTTGGGCACCAAGGTGCGCATTGTGGAGAAGGGCGAAAACCGCGGTCGCATCGAAATAGATTATTTTTCTTCCGACGATTTGGACCGCATTTACACTTTGATTGTAGGAGAGGCCCCGCTTTGATCTCAGCTTTGCTATGCTTCAGAACGTGGCAAAGATCAAGGACCTATCAAGCATTACTCGCAAGGAAGCGAAAGAGAAAGCAGAAGCGGAGCTCCCCGCACCATTACCGGTTCTGAGAGAGATGTTCGGCTGGCTGGAAAAGAAGCTGGACTCCACCCCTTGTGACCACACGTACCGCTGGACCAATGAATACGCGCGCATCAACGAATTGGATGAAGAGACGTTGGTGGAATGGGTGAGCAACTACGGCGGGGAGTGCGATTGCGAAGTACTCGCGCAAGTGGAGAATTCCAACCCATTGTTGAAGGGTTAGAAATTTCATTCAGCACCGTGCAATTTAACCGAGCCGTGACCGCGGGAGCGGTACTTTCGCGAACAAATCCACATCAGCCAGCGACTGCGTTGTCCGCAGTTTGATTTCTGAGCCTGAGCGCACAGCGACTGCGTTGTGCGTGGTTTGATTTCTGAGGCTGAGCGCACAGCGACCGCGTTGTGAGTGGTATTAACTTCTGAGGCTGAGCGCACAGCGACTGCGTTGTGCGCGGTATTAATTTCTGAAGTGGTGCCGGCGGGGGGACTCGAACCTCCGACCTACGGATTATGAGACCGTCGCTCTAACCGACTGAGCTACGCCGGCATACTTACTCAACTAGAGTATCCGCCCAGACAAGGGAATGTCAAATCAGCCGTTTCAGAATATCTAATAACTCCTTTCTTTTGTATACACTAATAGCCCGCCATTCTTGAACAGGGATTCTCCAATGGAAATCAACCCCCGATTCCACGGAAAATAATTCTAAAATCATTTTCATTTATTTTTGTGTGACGAAAGACCAATTCACTCCCCAAAATCGCCATACACCAACTATCGCTACTTGACTAACCCATTTGGTTAATTACATTTACGTAGTACCTCATTACTCCCATTACTATAAAAGTACCGCCGGTTCTAATTCGTTTGGGTTAGTTAATATGGGCGATTGTAGTACTTTTCGAATAAATGTTAAATGGATACGGTACAACTAGCCAAGTACTTACCGAATACCGTACTGGGTCGGCTGAGGTAATTCTATTCTCGGGCTAAGAGGGGTAGCGTATGTCGAATTTTAACAGAAGCCTTCGGGCATTTTTGATGGCGGGATTGGTTGCGGTGTCCGCAGTGACAGCACATGCGCAATTGGGTCCACCCATTTTTACCAGCGTGTCCTTTGGGAACAGCCAAATTCCATTACCATCTGCCACCGTCTTCCCGGGTACGACCTTGAGCTTCAACTTGGCTAACTCAGGCACATTGCCGCTCACAGGGGTTAGCTTTACTGCAAATCTTGCTCCAGGTTTAAAAATTGCCACGCCAAACGGATTGAGCGGTGCCTGTGGGGTACCACCGACTGCCGTCGCTGGAGCAACGTCACTAACTTTAAGTGCCGGTACACTCGCCGGTGGCGGAACGTGCTCATTCACCATCAACGTCATTGGCGTGGTTGCTGGACTCCAAACAATTTCAGCGTCCGGATTGACATCCACTGAAACCGCAGGTGGCAATCCAGGTACTGCCACTGCTTCAATTGAAGTGGTCGCCCCTCCGGTTATTACCAAAGCCTTCTTGCCCACGAAAATTCAAAAGTTCGATCCAACTCCGGGCGTTTGCACTGCACCAAATTGCACCAGCCGAATGACATTCACCGTCGCCAATCCTTCCATCAATAACGTGCCAATTGTTGGACTGTTGATGGTTGATAGTTTCTTCGGACGACTTGAAGTTGCAGCGAATCCAAATCTGAGTACATCCGCAGGATGCGCTGGCGCTGTTTTTGCGCCCCCGATTGCTGGCGGTGCCTCCAGCATAATCTTCAGCTATCCAAGCCTCCCGACTAATACAACTTGCACCTTTGCAGTAGACGTTATCGGTATCACTGAATCGAAGTACACCAACAATGCTGCTGTCACCACATCCAACACTGTAACTGGTTCTGCAACTGCCGACATCACAATTGTTGGCCCGCCCAGGTTAACTAAGACCTTCTCGCCAGTAGGCATCAAAGTCGGCGACACCAGCACCCTAACCTTTAATCTGACGAGCAACAACATCGACATTACGGCCACCTTGAGCGGCATCAATTTCACCGATACATTGCCGGCCGGTCTCACCACAACAGCAGGTTCCGTTCCTGCCTGTGGAGGAACCCTGACTACAACTACCACCACCATTTCACTTGCAGGAGCAGCACTTGGACCCAACGCCAATTGCTCCTTCAACGTAACCGTAACGGGAACTACCGTCGGACTGAAGCACAATGTCACAAGCGTTGTCGGTTCCCAGGAAGGCGGAAACGGCGCGCCTGCTGTTGCTGACCTAACCGTACTTCTAGCTCCTACTCTCCTAAAGACATTCAATCCAATCAGCATCCCCTTGAATGGCATGTCCACAGCTTCGTTCCTGATCACCAATCCGAATACCGATGCAGCAACAGGAATTCTGGCCAACGTAGGGCTTACTGACAGTTTGCCAGCCGGCCTTGTCGTGGCGGCACCACCATTGCCCACAATATCCTGCATTGGAACCTTCGCTCCAGTTGCTGGTGCAACCTCCTTCACTCTCAACATTCCATCACTGGCAGCCAATGCAAGTTGCACCGTCACAGTGAAAGTAACCGGAACAACCCGGGGCTTGAAGACAAACACAGCCACCCCAACTTCCAGCAATGGACCAAACGGAACACCGTCCACCGCAACTCTATTGGTAATTGCACCGGCCATTATTTCAAAAGCCTTCCTGCCAACTTCAATTCCAAAGGGCAGCACCACAACTCTCACTTTCACCCTAAACAACCCAAATCTCGACCCAGGCGCGACTCTGACAGGAGTCGGATTCACCGATCCATTCCCTGGAACAATGGTCGTGGCAACTCCGTTGGTGACAACTAATAATTGTGGACCCACCTTCACGGCAGTCGCCGGCGCATCATCCGTGGCGTTCGCTGGAGGGACTCTTGCGCCGAACGCGCCACCTTGCACCATTTCAGTTGAAGTCACCTCAAACACCGGTGGTCCAAATGTGAACAACACTACGGCAATTGCATCGAACGAGGGTGGACCCGGAAATATCGGAACCGGCACCTTGAATGTCGTCCTGCCACCAAGCGTTTTGAAATCGTTTCTTCCAACAAACGTGCTTCAGAACGGATTGTCTACCATGTCCTTCGTAATCACGAATGATCCGGCCAACACAGAAGCCCTAATCGGCCTCAACTTCCTGGACACTTTACCTGCCGGATTACAAGTAGCCAACCCTAACCTCGCAACCAATACTTGCGGTGGAAGCGTCCTGGCTTTGCCCGGTAGCAGCTTCGTATCCTTAAGCGGCGGCACTGTTGGTGTGAATTCGTCCTGCACCATTACCATCAGCGTTACACCTGTCACCCTGGGCGACAAAGTCAACAGCGTGACAGTGTCCTCAACCAACGGTGGAACAGGAAATACTTCAACAGCAACTTTATCGGTCACTCCGCCAAGGTTGCTCATCACTAAAGCCTTCCTGCCTATCAGCATCCCCGTGAACTCAACTTCCACGTTGACGTTCAATCTCACCAATCCTGGCTCAGCAGGAGTCACTGGTGTTGCGTTCAGTGACACCCTGCCACTAGGTCTGGTAGCCAGCCCAACCGGCATTTCCGCAATTTGCGGTGGAAGTCTTACTGTCACTTCAACAACCATTTCGCTGACTGGAGGGGTGCTTGGAGGCAGCGCCACTTGCCCTATTATCGTCACCGTCACAGGAACCAGCGCTGGACTAAAGCACAACATTTCCAGCACAATCACCTCCTCCAATACGAACCCAGGAGACCCAGCGGTTGCCGATCTAACCGTCATCGCTCCTCCTTCTATCAGCAAGTCTTTCTCCCCATCCTCCATTCTCGTGGGCGGGACTTCTGTCCTGACTTTGATCATCACCAATCCACCAGCAAACATAGTGGCATTGACCGGAGTTAGTGTGAATGACCCGTTACCAGCAGGGCTTATCATCGCCACGCCAAGCAATGCAGTTACAACTTGCGGTGGAATACTTGATGCAAGTGCAGGCTCAAGCCTCATAACCCTTTCCGGAGCAACTCTGGCTATCAACTCCACCTGCTCAATTACAGTAACGGTTACCGCAACAACGCCTGGGGACAAGGTAAATAGCGCCACAGCATCATCTACCAATGGAGGACCCGGCACTCCTGGCAGCGCCACTCTCCGTGTAGGAACAACGACTCTGCCACCAACACTTACCAAGGCCTTCGCAACTAAATCCGTGTTGCCTGGTGGAGTAGTCGCGCTCACGTTCGTTCTAAAAAATAACAACGCCCTGCCGATTACAGGCGTTGCTTACACCGACAATCTGCCCGCAGGATTGACGGTTGCCACTCCCAACGGCTTGGTCAATACCTGCACCGGAACAGCGACCGCGGTTGCTGGAAGTAGCCTCATCAGTGTGGCCAATGTCTCTTTAGCCGCAAACGCTTCATGCACCCTGACAGTAAATGTTCTGGCCAACGCAGCAATCGTTCCGCCGGTATACATCTGCAACACCACATCAACGGTTGCTTGGTCAGAAGCTCCACCTGAAGGCGACCCAGCCACCACTTGCATCACCATCGGTGACCGGCCAATCGCACCTCCAGGTGCCTTCCAAATCCGCTATGCGTCTCACCTGGATCGGGGAGATTCCCTGATCAACCTCTCCAACAACGGCGCCAACGGCTCACCTCTCAACGGACCCGGCTACGGCTACCCGGTGGGCAACATATGCATCAACGCATATGCATTCTCTCCGGACGAACAGTTAATCTCCTGCTGTTCTTGTCTGGTTACTCCTAACGGCTTAAACTCACTATCGGTGAGAGAAGATCTAACCAGCAACACGCTAACCGGTGTGAGACCGAATTCAGTAGTTATCAAATTGTTGGCTAGCCAACCAGTGGGCTCAACATGCAACGCGGCAACACCAAACTTCATGAACTTCGCACCTGGTATGCACGCTTGGGGAACCACCATTCACCCAGGACCAACCGGTAAGTTAGAAGTTACGGAAACCCCGTTTAGCAACGCAACACTTCATGAACAAGAGTTGGCTCGGCTCACAGGATTATGTGCCAACAATCTTGGAAACGGTAGCGGATTCGGTGTCTGCCGCACTTGCCGGAATAACGGATTCGGACAGGAGGGAATTGTCGGATCTCCAGCAATTCGCTAGGGCTTGTGGGCACTGTTGAGGTGAAGTCCACGAAGGGGAGCGCAAATGTAGGTATGCGCTCCCCTCATCTTTTCCCCATTAAGCTTTCCTAGCAAAGGCCTTTTTTTAAGATTCGCGAACTATACTGACATGGTGGCTTGACGGTGTTACCATCACCCGCCTCACCCCCCTTGAGGAAGAACTAAGGCGATTGCGGCGCGCGATTAGGCAATTTCGTGTCCCAACTAAAGTTTTAGGCCGATTCATTCCGAAGTACTAACATGGCAGTTTAAAGTTAAGGATTTTCTTTATATTTATGTGGCACAAATTATTAAATACGACCTCAACAGCGGGATTGCTACTTTCCGTATCATTGTTGTTCCAACCCTCCGCCCAATCGCAGACTCCTACCGTTGATAGTGAGCAGTGGGCAATGTTAACGCTGGTCAATAATTTCAGGGCACAAAATGGTGTTCCTCCCCTACAACTTTCCATAGCCCTACAGAATGCTTCGCAGTGGATGTCAGTCGACCGCGGCGCGTATAACTATTTTGGGTATCGTGATTCCCTTCGGCGCACTCCTGGATCTCGTCTTCCTGCCTTTGGATATAACAACAACTGGGGCGAGGATATTGCCGAGGGAGTCCAAGATGCACAGAGCTTGTTCAATCAGTGGCTCACTACTTGTGCAATTGATTACACCGGCTCATGTGCGTACGTCCATCAAAAGTTCCTGCTGGATCCAAGCTATGTTGTCGTTGGAATTGGTCGAGCCTATAATGCGGCATCACTGGCAAAATGGCACTGGACAGTGGACATGGGCGTATTTAAGGACGCGACCATCAACCCAAATTCAATTCCGCCTCCAGTTATATCCAGCTTCACAGCAAATCCCGCAACTATAAATGCCGGCAGCTCGACAACACTAGCCTGGAATCTGACCAATGCTACAACAATCACCCTCGATAACGGTGTTGGAGATGTTTCCAATACTGGTTTCAAAGCAGTCTCCCCAACCACCACCACAACCTATAAGCTAACGGCAACCAACAGCGGCGGCTCCACAACTGCCACCACAACCGTCACTGTCAACACCTTCGATACTCAACCCCCAACCGCGCCGACCCTCATGTCCGCCACCCCGAAGAGTTCAACAACAATTGACCTCGCCTGGACCCCAAGCATCGACAACGTTGGCGTTACCGGCTACCAAATCATCCGCAATAACTTCGTGCTCGCAAACGTGTCCGGCTCCACACTCACTTACTCGGACACCACTGGCGCACCCAGCACTACTTACACTTACTTACTAAAAGCAGTCGATGCCGCTGGTAACTATTCCCCGTCCAGTAACAGCATGCCGGCCACAACACAAGCACCCCCAGTAATCTCTGGATGCCCGGCTGCTCTAACCAATGCTTTCGCCGGCTGCTACTTCGGCAACACTACACTCACCGGCTCGCCGACAAAGACCACGACGGACCCACAGTTGCAGTTCGATTGGTCCAACGCATTCTCCGGCCGCCCCGCGCCCATGACCAACTTCTCCGTCCGCTGGCAAGGCAACTTCACCTTCGCAGCAGGTACATACACGTTCACCACCGTGACCTCAGATGGAATGCGCGTCTTCATCGACGGAGCACCACTGCTGGACAAATGGTTCGATCAACCACCGAGCATGTACAACTCAACTAAAACCCTAACTGCCGGAAATCATCTGGTAGTGGTGGAGTTCTACAACAAGACTGGATGGCCTATCAGCTACCTCTGGTGGACCAAGCAGTAAATCAAAGAGAGAAGTAAAAATCGGAAGAGGAATGGGGGCCTGCGGGCCTCCATTTTATTTCCCGGCCCAAGAAGCCATCGTTGATCTTGCCTT
>JAYUSZ010000070.1:0-14728 GCA_043755435.1 Bryobacterales bacterium
CCAGCACTTCCCGGCGCGTGTCTTTCACGGAAGTTTCGGTGGTGCGAAGTAAGGCCTCCGCTTTGGGTAGAAATTCTCCAAGCTTGACATGCAAATCCAACGACTTCCTATAGAGGCCGTAGAGAACCAGGGCTTGCACAGTCAAGGCAATGGCAATCATCCCAACAGCCAAAACCAAGAGCGTCAACAACGTATTGTCCATGATCGTTTCCGTATGCAACTCACTAAAAGCCAATTTCAGCTTGTGGGATCGCCTGCAACAGCTTCACGATAGGCTTGCTTGCCGGCTTCCACTGCTGAAGAAAGGTGTTCCTTTTTCTGTGCAATCACATCTTTGCTGCGGTCCACAAGCTCACTGGCCTGCTCTTTCAATTCATCGGCCCGGCGCTTTACAAAATCTCTGCTTTCGTCCGCTTTACTGCGGATCAACAGGCGCGTTTCCTCGCCCGATTTGGGGGCAAATAGGACGCCCACAGCAACGCCAATTCCTAATCCAAGGCAAAAGTAAGAAAGCTTTTTGTCGTCTTCCATTTCAGTGCTCCTATAAAGCCAGTGTACCTTATGGTTGCGCTTGCCTGTTCACACTGCCAGAATTTTGTTACATGGCTTTTAAGCAACCTAAGAAACTCGCCCCCGAGGAACTCTACCACTATGCCGTTGGATTGCTTGGCCGCAGGGACTATTCCAAGGCTGAAATGCGAACCAAACTTCTGGGGCGGGCTGTCCAACCCGAAGATGCCGCATCTGCAATGGAGAAGCTGGAGGAATTTTCATTTCTGGATGATCGCCGTTTTGCTACCTCCTTTGCTCAGGTAAGGAAGGAAAGCGGAGGATTTGGCAAAGGACGTATTCTACGCGACCTTGCCGTTAAGCGGGTTCCAACCGAATTGGCCAAAGAAATCGCCGAAACTGCTTACGCCGGTTCCGACGAATCGCAACTGGTGGCCTCGTTTTTGGAACGAAAGTATCGCGGCAAGAACCTGGTAGAATTTCTCTCCGAACCAAAGAATTTGCAGTCCGCGTACCGCCGTCTTCGCACCGCAGGCTTTTCCTCCAGCGTGACAATAAAGGTTCTGAAGCGCTATGCGGCAGGCGCTGAGGATTTTGAGTCAATGGAAGATGAATCGGTGAGGGAAGAATTGCCGGATTGATGGGTGACCTCCACACTGTAGATTTGATAGGCTTCAGTGGCATGTTGACCGCAATCACCGAGATAACCGAAATTAGAGCCGCCTACAACATACTTCGAGAACGTATTCGAACAGGAGATAAAAATCTCCGCCGTTCCATTGGATGGCGCGGTGGTAGTGGTAAGTACACGGTACATTGGCACGAGAAGCACAAGTTCTGGGCCATTCTCCGTACTGATTTAGATAATCGTTACGTGATTGAATTTGGTATTCAGAACCCGGTGGTCACAAAGTCGATGGAGCTTACATGCGAGATAAACCCACCCAAGTCTGGTGTTAACCGCAGTTGCGCGGGTGTTTTCTTGAAAGCTGCGTCTGGCGAAATTTTTCTCGGTCATAGCGGTAGAGTCGCCGGCGGACGGAAAGGGATAAGTAAGGAATCTTTTCTCCGAGCATATCCTGGGAAGACGCAGACCGTCGACTGGACGGATGGCAGAACATCAGACGTGATCGTGCTCGGGAAGATCACGGCTCCGCAATTCCTATCGAACGTGGCCCGGTTCATCGTGGAAGTGGATAACTTTAAGCGCAACGTCATCTTAGAACGTAACGTAGATGCGTTGGTGAAGGTAGAAGCGACAGCCGCCGATGTTGAAGGTGTTTTCGATCCGAACAACCTGACGGACGCCCGAGAGCGGACCGTTGCATCCATTGTGCGCCGTCAGGGACAGCCAGCGTTCAGAAAGAAGTTACTAAGAGCCTACGGTGGGTGTTGCGCCATTTCGGACTGCGACTGCGACTATGCGCTCGAAGCCGCTCACATCCAGCCGTATCTAGGTTCCGAAACGGACCACATTACGAACGGTCTGTTATTGCGTAGCGACTTGCACCTCTTGTTTGACTATTACAAGATCAGCGTAGGCGAAGACTTCAAAGTTCTGATTTCGGAGGATCTGAAAGGCACTGTATATGAAAAGCTCGAAAGGAAACCACTCCGGCTTCCGGCGGACCGGGCGTGCTGGCCGAATTTGGTCGCATTGAAGGAGCACCGAGCAAAAATGCAGGCGACATGGAATGATTGATACCCAGCCTTCGTCGCCCCAAAAATGCAATAATCCTCCATGCGGTTGCTCTGTACCTTACTTCTCGCGGCAGTTATTGCGTCGTCTCAGCCCAAGCCTTCTGAATCCGGTCGCCCCGTGCCTGGGCGCTACCTCACGCCCGATCTCACCGTCCTCGCCGGACCCAAACCAGCGGACCTTCGACCACTCCTCGAATGGTTTGCCGCCGATGAACGCAACTTCGAACTCTTCTACGACGTCAGCATTTCAGAAGCGCGCCGCGATGTGCTGCGAACCTTCTATAACGCCTGGCTCATCAGCCTTGAAAAGCTTGACTACGCCACGCTCGCCCCGGAAGCTCGCATCGATTTTGTTCTATTCCGCAACAAGCTCACCCGAGAGCTGAAGCAGTTAGACAATGAACAACAAAGGTTCGCTGAAATCCAACCGCTGATCCCCTTTGCCGCATCAATCGTCAGCTTGAAAGAGGCCCGGCAACGTGTCGATCCTCTTGACCCGCAACAAGCCGCATCAGCCTTGGTCAAGGTCACCAAACAATTAGAAGAAGTATCCAAGTGGGTCCGTAGCGCAGCCAAGCCTGAAGACTTGAAGTTGTCGCGCACCATAGGCCGCCGCGCTGTCCAAACCATCGCGAAATTGCGCGGTTATCTGGAGCAGTGGAATAAGTTCTACACCGGCTACGACCCGCTATTTTCCTGGTGGGTGGCCGAACCTTACAAGAAGCTGGATAAGAACCTGGAGACTTACTCGGCCTTGGTTCGTGAAAAGGTCGCCGGGTTGAAAAAGGAAGATAAAGATACCATCCTTGGCGATCCAATTGGCAGTGATGCTCTAATAGCCGAGCTACGAGCGGAAATGGTCAATTACACTCCGCAGGAGTTAGTGGAAATTGCCAACAAAGAATTTGCCTGGTGTGAAAAGGAAATGCTACGAGCCTCCCGCGATCTTGGCTTTGGCGACGATTGGCGCAAAGCGCTGGAACATGTCAAAACGCTGCACGTGCCTCCCGGTCAACAGCCAGCACTGATCATGCAACAGGCCACAGAAGCCGCGGAATTCATGACCAAGAATGACCTGCTGACCCTTCCACCCCTAGCCATGGACACCTGGCGAGTTTAAATGATGACGCCAGAACGGCAACGGCTGAATCCCTTCTTTCTGGGTGGCGAATCCATCATCATCAGCTTTCCAACCGATACCATGACGCATGAAGAGAAAATGATGAGCATGCGGGGTAACAACATCCATTTTTCTCGTGCCACCGTGCACCATGAGTTGATCCCCGGGCATCGCCTGCAATCGTACATGACCGCCCGTTACCGCCCATACCGGCAGGCGTTTTCAACGCCATTTTGGACTGAAGGTTGGTCTTTGTATTGGGAGCTGCAATTGTGGGATATGGGTTTTCCGAAAACTGCTGAGAACCGCATAGGTATGTTGTTTTGGCGCATGCACCGATGTGCGCGAATCATTTTCTCTTTGAACTTTCATATGGGGAAAATGACGGCACAGGAATGCGTTGATTTTCTTGTGAACAAGGTAGGCCACGAATATGAAAACGCCGCAGGCGAAGTACGCCGTTCGTTTGAATCCAACTATTCGCCGCTATACCAATGCGCCTACATGCTGGGCGGCCTCCAAATCCGTGCGCTTCACCGCGAGCTGGTGGTTTCAGGCAAAATGAAGAATCGTGAGTTCCACGATGCGTTCCTGAAAACCGGACGGATCCCTATTGAAATGGTGCGTGCTTCGCTTTCCGGCCGTCCCGTTGAGAAAAACTTTGTTGCAAACTGGAAGTTCTACCAAGGATTCTAATTCATGAAAACCAACTGGCACGGCGTCTATCCTGCCGCATGCACTTTTTTCAAACCGAACTACGAAATTGATTTCGAAGCTACGGCCAATCACCTGGAAATGCTTATTAAAGCGGGTGTTCACGGGTTGATTGTACTCGGCTCTGTGGGGGAAAACACAGCCCTTGATGCCGATGAAAAACTTGCGGTCATGCGCATATCCAAGCAGGTAGTGGCAGGCCGTGTCCCGCTGCTTACTGGTGTTGCTGAATTCACTACTGCCACCGCCGCACGCTTCGCCGCTGATGCGGAAAAGATTGGCCTGGATGGCCTTATGGTGCTTCCCGCCATGGTCTACAAAGCAGACCGGCGCGAAATTCTGGCTCACTTCCGCACAGTAACCCAAGCATCCAACTTGCCAGTGATGATCTACAACAACCCACCGGCTTACAATGCTGATTGCACTCCGGAAATGTTCCTGGAACTTGCAGATGAAAAGAGAATTGTGGCCATCAAGGAATCCTCCGACAATCCCCGCCGCATAACTGATTTGCGCAATGCTTGCGGCACCCGGTATACGCTGTTCAGCGGTGTCGATGATCTGGTATTGGAAAGTGCGTTGCTTGGCGCCGAAGGTTGGGTGTCTGGCTTGGTAAATGCGTTTCCTCATGAAAATCGCGTGCTGTGGGATCTGGCTATGGCAGGGCGCTGGGCTGAAGCCTTAGAGCTCTACCGTTGGTACACACCCTTGCTGCATCTCGATACGAAAATCAAACTTGTTCAATACATCAAAATGTGCGTTGCGGAACTCGGTTTAGGCAGTGAACTAACACGTCCTCCACGCTTGGTTGTGGAAGGTGCGGAGCGCACCGAGATTTTGGGTATTATTCGTGCTGCACTTGCGAATCGGCCTGACTTGAGTAAGTACGAATAATATGAGCACATCGCGGATCCATGTTATTGACTCCCACAGTGGAGGCGAGCCGACTCGAATCGTAACTGCCGGTGGACCCGATGTTGGTGCTGGTTCTATGGCCGAAAGGCTAGCCAAATTCCGCACTCATCATGATGGCATTCGTTCGGCTGTGGTGAATGAGCCGCGCGGGTCCGACGTGATGGTCGGCGCCCTGTTGTGCGAGCCCGTAAATCCGCAGGCTGCTGCTGGCGTGATTTTCTTCAATAACGTCGGCTACCTGGGCATGTGTGGTCACGGGACAATTGGACTGGTAGCAACGTTGGCTCACATGGGTCGAATCCAACCTGGCAACCATATCATTGAAACTCCGGTGGGTGATGTAACTGCCACGCTTCATCAAACGGGAGAAGTTACTGTGGAGAACGTTCCGAGTTACAGGACTGCTGCCAATGTTGAGGTGACTGTGGAATTTTATGGCTCAATCCGTGGAGACGTGGCTTGGGGTGGAAACTGGTTCTACCTTGTTAGTGAACACGGCCAGGACTTATCTCTTAAAAATGCCGAACATCTAGTGGAATTCTGCTGGCGTATCCGGCAAGCGCTGCAGCGTGAAGGCATAATGGGCGAAGGCAAGAGTGAAATTGATCATATCGAGCTGTTTGGTCCTCCCCGGGCACCAGAGGCCCACAGCCGCAACTTCGTATTGTGTCCAGGTAAAGCCTACGATCGCTCCCCTTGCGGCACGGGAACCAGTGCGAAAATAGCGTGCTTGGCGGCCGATAGTAAATTGCCACCAGGACAAATCTGGCGGCAGGAAAGCATCGTGGGCAGCGTGTTTGATGCATCTTACCGGCTGGATGCAGGCCGCATTTTGCCGTCAATCAAGGGCTCAGCTTTCGTTAATGGCGAGGCCGATCTCATCCTGAACCCTAACGATCCGTTCTGCTTCGGAATTCGGCAGTGACAGAAGTGGTGATTGCCGGCGCCGGAATCGTTGGCGCTGCTTGTGCCAGGATGTTGACCGAAGCTGGTGTGTCTGTCACGGTAATTGAACCTTCCGTTGTTGGTGGCGCAGCAACGGCTGCTGGTATGGGTCACATAGTCGTCATGGACGATTCCGAAGCCCAGTTTGCACTTACTAACTACTCGCGCGATTTGTGGAATAAGTTGTCAGCGGAAATGCCTGACGACGTGGAATACGAACAGCGAGGTACTTTGTGGGTAGCTGCAGATGCGGAGGAAATGGATGCCGTCCGGAGTAAATATGAATTCTATTCCGCCCGAGGAGTTCGCACTTCTGTAATAAGTGCACCCGAATTAGCCAGCGCCGAGCCGAACTTGCGCCCAGGTCTGGCTGGGGGTTTGTTAGTGCCGGATGATGCAGTTGTCTACGCCCCTCGAGCCGCCGCCTGGCTTTTGAAACAAGCGGTTGCGCAAGGTGCTCGCTTACTTCGAGCCGAAGTTTCGTCATTTCAAAATACCGGCGTTACCCTTGCTGATGGAACCCATGTAAAAGCGGACAAAATAGTTTGCGCCGCTGGTGAGCAGGCAATTCGTTGGTTTCCTGACCTTGACGTGAAGCCGCGCAAGGGTCACCTGGCCATCACCAATCGTTATCCAGCATTCGTAAACCACCAGTTGATTGAGCTGGGTTACTTGAAGAATGCTCATGGTGTAAATGAAGATTCGGTTGCGTTCAATGTTCAGCCGCGTGCAACCGGGCAGGTGCTAATTGGTTCTTCACGCCAATTTGGACAAACTCATTCCGCTGTGGATCATCACATACTACAGCGTATGTTGGCGCGCGCAGTCAGTTATATGCCGAGCTTGGCTGGTCTTGAAGTGATTCGTACATGGACAGGTTTTCGGGCAGCCACCAGTGATCATTTGCCAATCATCGGACAACACCCGGAACACTCGAATGTATACCTTGCCACCGGGCATGAGGGGCTGGGAATAACAACCTCATTGGGTACCGCCCATCTAATCACTGCCGCAATTCTCGGCACGGCTGCTGCAATTCCTGCGGCACCTTACCTTCCGGGGCGTTAACATAACAGCTCTGTAACTTCGTGTGCTTACAGAGCCGAGACCGTAAGGGAGTGACACAACTGCAGGAGTTTAGAGGCACTGGCTTAAGGGCGTGGCGCTAACGCCCTCAATGCTGCCTCACGATTCTTAATCGCATTCGGATAACCGGGATTCAAGGCAATGGCTCGATCGAAATCTTCAATTGCGCCTTTGTAATTGCGCACCCTCATTCGCGCATATCCCCGGCCATTGTAGGCTTGAAAATGTTTTGGATTCTTCTGGATTGCTTTATTGAACTCATCGATTGCTTCCAGAAACCGGCTCTTATCTGTATATTCCCGGCCTTGCCTAACCAGTTCTTCTGCTGATCGGTTATCCACGGTCATCGAAGCCGGAGGCTGCACTATTTTGGGGACGCGCTTGGGCTGTTCCGTAGGCTTCGGCACCGTCGGTGTTTGCACCATTGGTTCAGGCACAGCCGGAGCGGCGGGAGCGTGAACTACGGGCGCAGCTCGAGGCGGAGTAACAGCAGTGACAATAGGTTCCGGCTCTTTGCTTTGTGGCGCGGCAATTGGCACGGGCGGCAATGCTACAGCCACTTCCACTGGCTTAGATTCCGCCGGTGGCGGTGATTTTGCAGCAGCCACCGCTGCCGTAAGCTTTGCTTTAGCCGTTTCAAAAATCGCCAATGCTTCCTTGTTGCCAGGGGCCAAGCCAGATGCCTTCGCCAAATCAGGAACCGCTTTTTCAAAATCCCCCAACAAATAATAAGCACTGCCGCGGGCAAGCCATCCTTCATCCAAATCGGGTGCCATTTCAATTGCTCGAGTGCGGTCAGCAAACCCTTCCTGATGCCGCCCCAATTGATGATAAGAACCTCCACGGGCAATGTAAGCTCGCGGATTTTTCGGGTTCAAGCGAATCGCATCAGACCGGTCACGCAACGATTCCTCATATTTCTTCAAAGGCACAAACGCACCAGCCCGGGCCATAAAGAGGTTTGGGTCCTTCGGATTTAGCTCGATTGCCTTGGTCAAATCATTGATCGAATCCTGCCACCGGTTCACGCGTTTATAGGATTCGCCGCGCAAGAACAGAGCCCGGCCATGTTTCGGATCACGGTCCAGAGCACGAGTAAAGTCCTCAATGGCCCGCTCAAAGCTGCCAGTTTGACCTTGCGCAAATCCTCGCTCCACAAACATATCTGTCCAAGAGGGACGCAGTTCAACAGCACGCGTAAAGTCGTCGATGGCATCACGGAATTCACCCATCGACATCCGCACCATACCACGATCTCTATATGGTTCCGGGTTGTCTAACCGCAGCCGGATACCCTTGCCATAATCGGCAACCGACTCTGTGAAATGCTCCAGCTTGGCTTGGGCCGCAGCACGCGAATTGTACAGTGCCGGCGTTTCCACTTTGTTCTTTTCAGCGCGGTCGAAATCTTCAACAGCCCAGCTATATTGATTCACGCTCAAATACAACAAGCCGCGCTCATAATAAGCCTCACCGTCTTTCGGATTGCGCTTGATGGCTTCCGAAAAATCGGCTACCGATTTCTCTGTCTGCTTCAAACGGGCATAGGTTCGCCCGCGTTCCACATAAGCTGCTGAATTTTCCGTGTCGTACAGAATGGCTGTTGTGAATGCTTCAATGGCGTCGGCTGATTTTCCAGCTTCCGCTGCTTTCTGCCCATCGGCCAAAGCTTTTTGTGCCCGTTTGGGATCGGTTCGATTTCCCGCTCCGCGCACTACCTGGCCTTGCTGCGCTTGCAACTGCAATGCAACGGTGATCAGGATCGCCGCAGTTTTTCTGTAGCGGCAGAAGAATGTTTCCATTGCTGATCTCAAAGTACTAACGGCCGGAAGCCTTCATCCCAATATCACTTTTCAGGCCTAAATCATTTTTCAAACTGCCAACCACGTGTGCTGCAGTCCGATCCATTTCCTTCGCAGTTGAGTTCTTCGGTTTTCTAAAAGACGACCACAACACCGTTCGTGACTTGCGATCAATCAGGTAAACGTTGCCACGGCCTCGTGACCAGGAGGAGGTTCCGCGCACTGCGCCAGAGGACTGCAGGGCCTTGTCGTCTTTCTTCGGTTCGTTGTCCGCATCTTCGCTTTTCTCCTCTTCAGCTGGCTTTGGTGGAGGATAGAGTTCAAGGTACTTCTGTTCAAAGGTTTCCCCAATGCGATCGGAAAAAATAGCATCGGCCAGGGCCGGATCAGTTACTACTTCAAGCGTGTTGCCTTTAGTCAGATGCTGCGCCAGATACTGATCCATGCCGCTGCCCATCTGCAGGAAATACACTTTCCGCACTTGTTTCAATTCAGGAGTTGCCGCAAAACCAGCCATCGCCAAAATGGCCAGCAAACCTGCGAAGAGAAAATTTCGTCTCATGCTTCTACTTTACCGCGCCAGCCCGCTTGCGTTTTGTACAAAGGACTTGTTCGCGATTCGCAAATCCAGCATGTTTAAAGTTCAGCGGAAGTTCTCGATCATCATCAGGTCCGACCCAGTGCCGGGTCTCGAGTACAAAAATGTCTTGCGGTTCGGAGAAACCGAAAGACCGAAAGCAACAGGTCTGTCGATCTCAGCAACTACTTGTTTGTGTCCACTGGCAAATTGGTAAAACCGGATCTCGCACGTTTTTTCGTCGCGCGGAGCAATGTAATAGATTCCTTCGGGAACAACGGTGAAGCTCCGCCGTAGAATTTCCTCCGCGATAACCAGTTTCTCTTTGCCCCCCGAAAGGGGCAAACTGAAGATCCCCTCATTACCTTGATCGCTCTTCGTGTAGTACAAGGTTTTCCCGTCGGCGGACTCAAATCCCAGGAAGCCCCCATTTCGAGTAATCTGTTCCGCTGCTCCCCCTTCGGT
This sequence comes from Bryobacterales bacterium, assembly GCA_043755435.1. GTDB lineage: Bacteria > Acidobacteriota > Terriglobia > Bryobacterales > Bryobacteraceae > JANXSF01. Next base: position 9,836 of record JAYUSZ010000070.1, read on the forward strand.
TAGCATGCGCCAGATTTCGGCTCGCCCGGAACGGTTCGATTTGAAATAGATCCGTTTCCCATCACTGGACCAACTTGGAACTTTAGCCTCGCCGGGCCCTTGGGTCAATTGCCTCGACGGGCTACCGCTGGATTCAACGATCCAAACATTCGACTCCTGCTTTCCACCTGAAAACGCGATCCACTTGCCATCTGGCGACCATGTAGGCGCTTCCATTCCCCCAAGGTCCCTTGTAATTTGGACCAATTCCGTCCCATCGGCTTGAGCCACCCAGATGTCATTCGCTCCTGCGCGTCCAGATTGGAATGCGATCCGCCTGCCATCGGGCGAGAACTGAGGAAAGTTTTCTCTGGTGGTTGAGGACAAGAAAGAATAGGGCTTGTTCCCCTGGTCCAATCTCCAAAGGTCAGCCTGCAAAATAGAGTGGGCGAATGCGAGCCTCCCCCCTGAACGGCTAATGGCTGGCCAGATAGCATCGGCTCCCGCCATTTCGATCCGCTCTGGCTCTGCAAACTTGCTCGCAGAGACACGCCAGGAGAAGAAGTGAGGGAGATTGAATCCACTCACCACAAGAGATTCACCGTCGGGCATCCAGGCAAGGCCCCGGAGTTGCTTGCAATCGGAGAGCACTGTCCGTGGTTCCCCTTGCGGCAGCAATTCCGGGCTTAGACGCATAATCTCTAGCTGACACTTGCCATCCCTATAGCGTGCCACTGCCAGACTGCGTCCGTCTGGCGAAAATGCCGCATGCCTGTACCATGTTCCAGGCTGAGGAACCAACATCGGGCGTGGCTCGCCGCCATCCACAGGGACAAGCAGGACAGCTCCGTCGCCTGGTTCCAGAGGCTCGCTAAACTTGGTTACTGCCATGAATTTCCCGTCCGCTGACCAGGAAGGCCGATTCATTGTTGGGTAAAGCAAGTCACCCACGATCTTGGTTTCTGGTCCAGCAGGGCGGCGATCCAGTCCGGGCAATTCCACCAGCTTGCGTTCTGGGCCACCGAGAGGAGACACCAGATAAATCCCTGTCATTCCATGGTGGATGCGGACAAAAGCGATCTGACGCCCATCGGGCGACCAGGAGGGAAGCAGGTCCGCCCCCGGATCGGTGGTCAAACGCAGCGCGGTTTCACTGCCCACCATCTTTACGTAAATATTCGCGTCGTCTTCCTTCTCTCCATTCCAGACGAAAGCCACCTCTGTCCCGTCAGGTGAGAATGTAGGCATGGTTTCGCTTCCAATGAGTGATGTGACTTGCACCAGCCTTGGGGTTGTTGCTGGGACGCCACGGACTTGCATCAGCCAAATTCCCACACCCACCACACCTGCGATGGTCAGCGATCCGACGATGGCCCAAATCAGTCTACGGTGGGTTGGACCAACCACAACCTTCGGGGTTTCAGCCTCAGGGGATACCGGCTTGGACGAACCCTCCACTTGCGCAATAAAGCGGTACCCTCGCCGCGCCATGGTTTCAACGTAACGAGGATTCTCAGCCGAGTCGCTAAGTGCGTCGCGCAGCCTGTTCACTGCGGCGCTCAATCCATGATTGAAATCGACAAAAGTGTCGTTGCCCCAAACACGTTCCCGCAATTCTTCACGGCTGACAACCTCACCCGGCTTTTCCAGCAGTGCAACAAGGATCTTGAAAGGTTGGTCCTGCAGTTTAATCCGCAATCCGTGCTTACGGAGCTCACCACTTTGAGGATCAACCTCGAATGCCGCAAAGCGTATCTTATTCCTGGACAAAGAAAATCGAAATCCTGCCTCTCACAGTATCACAACATTTGTTACATCGAAATATTAGTCTCTTTTTTTCATATGTTTCCGTCGTGACATACGCGTTCCTATTCGTGATGATTTGAGGATATCCGCAGCATGTCTACACCGTGAGCGAGTGGCCCAAAATGGGCATTGTAACGCAACCCGAAAGTCGTTCATTAAGGAGAAAATTTATGTTCAAGACAAAATGTTTGTTTGCCCAAGTATCGCTAGTTATTACCTTCCTGGGAATGTCCGTCGCAAATGCCCAGGATTCAAGATGCTATACCCTGGAGAGCTTGCAAGGCTCCTATGGGGTTGTGATCAATTATGGCGCGAACGTCGCGCTTGGACTCCAGGCCCAGTTTCTGGACGGTAAGGGCAATCTGACGCGAACCGGCATCAATAATCAGCCCACAGTTGGGTCAGCAACCGGACAAAGAACCATAGCAAACGTGATCAGCACAGGAAGCTACACTGTGAATTGCAACGGCAGCGGGACCATCACTCGCATCGTCACACGCGCCGATGGCAGCACCGCTTCCGCTGCGGATGACTTCCTGATCACCGAAGCAACCGAAAAGGACGGCAAGCTTATCGCCACCACAATTGTGGACGCGCAGAAAGATCCCAGTGTTATCGTCCCGGGTGGCATCTTCTTAACCCGCACGCATACTTTACGGCCCAATAACCAGTTCTCGTGCTATACCGTCGAAAGTCTGCAGGGCTCCTATTCAGTGATCAACACCTATGGTGCCAACGTTGCACTCGGACTACAGGCGGAGACCCTGGATGGCAAAGGCAATCTGACACGAACCGGGCCTCTTAACCAACCCACAGCGGGCTCAGCCACTGGCCAAAGAACTGTCGCCAACGTAACAAGCAATGGAACATACACTGTTAATTGCAACGGAACCGGCACTATCACCCGCCTTGTCACACGACCCGATGGAAGCACCGCATCCGCCGTGGATGACTTCCTGATCACAAAAGCAATTGAAAAAGACGGGCGGCTAACTGCGGCTACGATCGTAGATGCCCAGAAAGATCCCAGCGTTATCCTCCCGGGTGGCATCTTCTTAACTCGCATTCATACTCTCCGGCCAGCGCTGGAAATCGCAGGGACCGGTCCAATTCCGCCTGTGCCACAGCTCCAGACCTTAGCGGTTGCCGGCCCGAAAAACACCACTGCCACCTTGCGTGCCATTCAATTGGATGGATCAAAGTCCACCAGCGCCGACGGCAAAACGTTGACTTACCTTTGGACGATTCCCCAGGGTAACCCCTTGGCGGCAATCCTAGGTGCAACAACGGCAACCCCAACTGTTCAGTTCTCGCAAGGCCGAGCCTTATACACGTTTCAGCTCACGGTGACCGATTCCACCGGCAAAACGGCGACCGACCTTGTTTCGGTTAACTACCAGGGCAATTAACGCTGAAAGAAAACTCGACACAGGACTCCTGCGCGGTTCATTTGCGCTGATGCTCCTTGCAGTTCGTAAATGCAGCCGCCTATTGGCAGCGGCGCGGTACAATGGCGTTTTGTACAAAGGACTTCGCATTACCGTCATCATTCCTTGCTTGAACGAGGAACAAGGCATTGAAAAGGTGCTGCGCCGCATGCCGGAATTTGTTGACCAAGTAATTGTGGTCGACAACAATTCCACAGACCGCACTGCCGATGTGGCCGAATCGCTTGGAGCCCAAGTGATTCGTGAACAGGTGCGCGGCTATGGCCGTGCTTACAAAAAAGGCTTCAGTCAGGCCACTGGCGACGTGATTGTCACCCTCGACGGCGATCACAGCTACCCGCCCGACGCCATCTCTTATCTGCTGGAAGCCTTCCTTCACCTGGAAGTGGATTTCCTGAACGCTTCGCGCTTCCCCGTTCGCGACCGCCAGGCGATGAGCTTCAAACACAAGTTCGGAAACTTCGTTTTGTCTTTAGCCATGAGCCTGCTGTTCTTCCGCTGGGTTCGCGATTCGCAATCGGGCATGTGGGTATTTCGCAGGTCGATTCTGGATGGCATGCGCCTCGATAGTGACGGCATGGCCTTTTCTGAGGAAATCAAGATTGAAGCATTGAAGAACTCAAGCGTTCGCTTTGCGGAAATCTCTATTCAATATTCTTCCCGGTTAGGGGAAATCAAACTGAATCCCTGGCGCGACGGGATTCACAACCTGCTGTTCCTACTGCGGAAACGGTTTCAATGAGTGAAGTAACTGCCATCGTTCCGGTGCATGGCCGCTGGGAACTGACTGCGCAGTTGCTGGACGATTTGCGGGCCCAATCGGCACCAGTCAAAGAAATCATCATCGTCGATAACGCCTCGCCCGACCAAACAGCGAAGCTTGCGGTTGAGGCCGGGGCACGCCTGATCTCCATGGGCGAAAATGCTGGCTTCGCCCGCGCGGTGAATCGCGGAGTTGCCGCTGCTGAGACGGAGTATGTGCTAATCGTCAACAACGATGTGCGTCTTCCTGGAAATTGGCTGGAGAAACTGCTCTACGTGATGAAACTGGGTGCCTGGTTCGCCGCTGGGAAACTCTTAAGCGGCACGCGGCCCGGTGAAATTGATGGCACCTTCGACCTTATCTCGCGCGGTGGCTGTGCCTGGCGCGGCCAACACGGAGAACCGGACCGGGAACAATCTAAAGCAGCAATGCAGATGGATCTTCCATCGTTCACCGCCGGCCTGTTTCGTCGCAGCCTGTTTACGCGCCTAGGGCCGCTTGAAGAAGAGTTTGGCAGCTATCTTGAAGACGTGGAGTTTGGTTTGCGCTGTGTCGAAGCTGGCTTGTGGGGGATGTACGTTCCCGAAGCGGTGGGAATCCACTTGGGATCGGCCACTCGCGGCACCTGGCATCCGGAAACCACCAGGCAGATTGCCCGAAACCAACTGTGGATTGTGGCCCGCCATTTCCCACGCGTGAGCTGGGCGGTATTGGTTTCGCAAGTACTATTTATGGCTCTGGCGTTTTCAAATGGCGCAGGGTGGGCTGCCCTTCGAGGCAAATGGGACGGATTGACCGCATTTGGTCACATGCGCCGAAAGCAACCCCATGTCCGTCCAGACTTCCTGCTGCGGCATGAACTGGAAATCGCCAGACTCCAAGGTGAACCCGCCCGCG
>JAYUSZ010000071.1:0-40563 GCA_043755435.1 Bryobacterales bacterium
ACACCGCCGGACTATGCCGGGAAGATTTACGCCAAACCACATCCCACATGCACGCACGCCGATTCACCCGGCATAGTCCGGCCCCCGGAATAGTGCCTGCTATGCCGGACCCGGCATAGTCGTCACAGCATCGCAGTGCATTCTTGACGTTTCTCCAGAGGGCTTTGCGATTCCTGCCGCGGCGGAAACACCGGCGTTTCATGGATTGTTGATTGGCTATATGGGCGGTTGGCTGCGATACTACGCAAAGCTGAAGGAGAGTTTATGGGCGGCTCCGGAATTGCTGCAGGCTCATGGAATGCCTTGCTCCTCGGGTGGCTATAGCAGCGTTGAAGTGGCCGATTGGGATGGCGATGGCGATTTGGATTTCATTGCCGGAAACGAAGTGGGCTTTGTGCAATTGATTGAAAACATCAGCAGTAATGGCCGCGTGATGTTTCAAACGCCACGACTTATTCCACTAACCAAGGGCGGGAACGTCTACGCCGGACGTTGGCAGTTTATCAACGACGCCGATCCGGAACGAACACTTGGCCAGTCAAAACCTGCTTATGTGGATTGGGATGGCGATGGAGATTTGGATCTACTGGTGGGGAACAACAGCAACCGCATTGCCTATTTCGAAAACGTTGGCAACCGTAAACAACCTCGATTTGCTCCTTTTGAAACATTGCTTCACGATGGTGGTGAGCATTTTTCCTTTCGCTCGCGGCCAGCCCCAGTGGATTGGAATAGAGATGGGCTTATGGATTTGGTTGCTGGTTCGGCAGGTCCACGTGAGCGCAATGATTCGGCTGATATCTCCATGATGCTGTATCTTCGCTATCGTGATGCAACAGGCAAGCTACAACTGAAACAAGGTGCCCCGCTGCGATTGGCGAATGGCACCGAAATTCGCACGCCGATTCCGTATCATCACGGTTATGAAGTGGTGGATTGGGATGGCGACGGAGATTTTGACATCTTCGCCTGCGAACGTTCGCAAGTGATTTTGTATCGAAACACGGGGACCAATGCAAGGCCTGTATTTGTCCGTGAAGTGATGCGCTTCCGCGGAGCGCCCCTTAGCGTAAGCCACCATGAAACCAGCGTGAAAGCTGTGGACTGGGATCATGATGGGCGACTCGATTTAGTGCTGGGCGGCGAGTCTGGCTGGATTTATTACTTCCACCGGTCGGTGCTGGAGTAAGTTACTTATCGCGCAACACTGGATAGAATTGAACGAATACGTTATCTACGCTGGCGTGTTCGTTATGGCAACTCCAGCAGGAGTTCTTGGGGAACGCCTTTGCCGTTGGTAAGGCCTTTTCCTTCCCAATGAAGTTGTAGTATGCCCATTTTTCTTCCGGAAATTTGGCCTCATCTTTCACGGCGGCTTCAATGCCTAAGAGCTTTTCTTCAAAGTGGCCGGTCTTTGCAGGTGAGGCTTTTTCCCCTGCGGTGAACACTTCCATCACAAGTACTGTTTTGTCTGGAAATTTGCCGGTTTCTTTAAACGCTTTGTATGCGTCTGGACGGATGTAGATGTTCTTGAATGATCCCGGCTTGGAGTTTGCACTGGGGTCTGAATAACCGATGCCCAGGTTAGAGCCGACGAATTGCCATTGGCGATAGTTGACAGGAATCTGCATTTCGCCGTTGTTTGCGTAGCTTGGTTTGCCGGAGTCATCGGCCAGGAGTATGGCGGAAAGAAGTATCCACAAAGGAATCGTGCGCATGTCTAATATTGTAGCGCCGGTCTACAGTTGATACCGATATACTGATTTGGTGCCTGCTCCACTACGATGTACCCTCTCGCTGATATTTGCGTCTCTTGCCGCGTTTGCTCAGAAGCCAGCGGACCGGAAAGATTGGCTGGATCTTTTCAACGGGAAGAATCTGGACAACTGGGTAGTGAAGATTGCCGACCATGAATTGGGTGACAATTATGGCGATACTTTTCGAGCGGAGAACGGGATTATCCGGGTTTCCTACGATAAGTACACTGAATTCGGAAACCGGTTCTCGCACCTGTTTTATAAGCAGAAGTTTTCTCACTATCTGCTATCGATGGAATACCGTTTGGTTGGAGAGCAGTTCAAGGGCGCGCCAAATTATGCGCGATTGAACAGCGGTGTGATGATTCATTCGCAGGCACCGGCGAGCATTTTGAAAGATCAGGATTGGCCGATTTCGGTGGAAGCGCAATTCTTGGGGAACACGGAAAAGGATAATCGCCATACGATGAATGTCTGCACGCCTGGAACCGATATCTTCATGATGGGAGAGAAGGTGAAGGCCCATTGCACGAACTCGACTTCGAAGATTTATCGGGGCGAGGGTTGGGTGAAGGTGGAAGTTGAAGTATTGGGGTCGGAACGGGTGCGGCACATTATTGATGGTGAAACGGTGCTGCAATATGAGTTGCCGCAGATTGGGGGCGGAGTTGCGAATCGATATGACCCGAAGATCAAGATGGATGGAACCATCCTGAGCTCCGGGTACATTGGATTGCAATCGGAAAGCCACCCGGTGGATTTCCGGAACATCAAGTTGCTGAATCTTTCGGGATGCATGAACCCGAAGGCGAAGAACTTTAAGTCTTACTTTGTGAATCGTGACGATTCCAAGTGTACTTACATGGAATAGAAAAATTCTTCGCGGACGATTTTCCCATCGGCCACTTGATATACAGCTAATTCGGTCATGACGAAGCGCTTTGCTGCGGGCTTAAAGGTTACTTCGTAAGTAAAGCTTACACAAAAATGAGAACCAGCGACCAGGGGGCCTTCCACTTTTGCAGAATGGATTTCGTGGTTCGAAACCCACCATTCGGACTTGCCAAGGACTCCTGGCAAACCTACCGTTTCGCGAGAGCCGTTGGGTGGCGCCGCAGCTTCCACGCTGACGACATCTGCGGAATAAAGGGTGTTGAGTGCTTCCAAGTTCTTGCCCTGGCTGCAGAGCGAAACCAATTGATTGGCGATTTCTTGAGTAGTCATGGGCTGGATGGTACCACAACGTGAAATACCAGTGCGCGATAGTGGATGAGCATGTCGCGCGATCAATCAACACACCGCGCAGCTGGTCGCGCCATGCTGCCACGCTTACTGGCGGCTTTCGGTACCAACCGCGACCGCTTTTGATCCGCGCAACAGTTGCATGCTACGCTTAGCATCGCCACGGTACCAGAGGCCAGCGGCAAAACGAAAAACATCAAGTGCACTGGAGTTGCTCCACGTCTTTTGCGCCAGACCTTTCACAAATAGGGCTTGTGTCCGCTCGCCTCTCCGCTTGGGCTTGTCGGTAGGCGACACCCAACCTGAGCGCGGGAACTCCAATCACGCCGCAGCCAGAAGCCATCCTTTCGAAATAGAGCGACTACTAGACTTATAATTCGCGCAACATTGAGTGAAACCGTTGGTGCCCCCATAGTATCCCTTGTACTACAATCACTAAAAAGGAAGGTTCATGTTTCGCTTGCTTACCGTTGTCCTGTTCGTTCAATCCGCCTCTCCTCAAAAGGCTATAGAAATTAGGTCATTTGATCGAGTCCTTTTGCTTGAGACCAAGGGAGAAACTTCTGCCAGCGTGAGCTTAGGCGATATTGATAAAGATGGGGATCTAGATATTATTCTTGCCAAGGGCCGCCACTGGCCTTTGCATGATCTGATTTTGCGCAACAATGGAAAAGGTAACTTCACCACCGAAACTCTTAGTGAATCTCCAGATCGAACTTACTCCGCTGCATTATCTGATTTAGATGGCGATGGTGACTTGGACATTGTTGTAAGTAACGATAGACCAGACAAGAAACTGATTTACTTAAATGACGGCACGGGCCACTTCAAGTTATCAGGTACCTTCGGTGACCCCACCTGGTCTACACGCTACATCACAGTGGCTGATTTGAATGGCGATAAACGTCCAGACATCCTTGTGGCTAACCGCAGTTCCAATCCTGAAAATCCCCGCCCTAGCTTCGTTTGCCTGAATAATGGTATGGCGGAGTTCCCTAAGTGCACTTCACTTCCGACGCAATCGGCGACTATCATCGTTGCTGCCGATCTGGACGGCGACGGCTTTATTGACTTACTCATCCCTCATCGTGATGGTGGCCAGAGTCTGATTTTTTGGAATGATGGCAACGCTAACTTCAGTAAGTCAGCCAACTTTGGACCTACTCATTCTTCAATCCGCGCTGCCGCTTCCGCAGACATGAATGGAGATGGGCAAAAGGACGTTGTAGTGGGCGATGAAAAAGGTGGGTTGTTCCTATACGTCAATTCCGGCAAGCGCCAATTTGCCGAACCAATTCTTCTGGGGAATAAAAGGGATTCGCCCTATTCTATCGGCCTGGCTGACATGAATCGCGACGGCAAGTTAGACGTGGTAGTGGGAAATTACGAGGCCCCGGGCTCCATTTTTTTCCAGAGTAGGATCGGTGGAAAGATGACGTTTCAAGAAACGCATTGGGGTGACGGCAAGGGAGTAGTCTACGGTTTGGCGATTGGGGATCTTGATGGCGACGGCTGGCCAGACATCGCCGCCGCACGATCCGATGCGCCCAACGCAGTGTGGTTCAATGGGCCATCTTCTGTCCAGGGAAAGTGAGGCACACCAAGTTTGGGTGTGCCCCTTTGTTCATATCGATCAATACTCGCTGGTAACCGCACCCTGCGCTGCTGAAGAAACCAGGCGCACATATTTTGCAAACACGCCTGTCTTGTACTTCAACTTTGGAGCCTTCCACTTAGCCTTGCGGGCGGCCAGTTCCGTCTTCGACACTTCCAAAGTAATCGTTCGTTTTTCAATGTCGATGGTGATCATGTCGCGCTCTTTCACCAACGCAATGGTCCCGCCATCCTGCGCTTCAGGGGCAACGTGGCCAATCATAAATCCTCGAGTGGCACCACTGAATCGGCCGTCAGTCATCAACGCCACGCTATCCGATAGTCCTGCGCCGACAATTGCACCAGTTACGCCAAGCATTTCGCGCATGCCCGGTCCACCCTTTGGACCTTCGTAGCGAATCACCAGAATGTCGCCTGCTTTGATCTTTCCAGTCGTTGCAGCCTTCATCGCATCTTCTTCGCGATTAAACACGCGTGCTGGTCCGCGATGCTGCTTCTTGTCGATGCCTGTGACTTTCAACACGCTGCCTTCCGGTGCCATGTTGCCTTTAAGAATAACGATGCCGCCGGTTTTCTTAATCGGATTTTTCAACGTATGGATCACTTGTTGCCCAGGCGTTTCTTTCACCGCTGCCATTTCCTGCTTGAAGGTCTTGCCGGTGATGGTGCCACATTTACCATCAGCATAACCACCGTCCATCAGTCGCTTTGCGATCACCGGAATGCCCCCGGCTTTATCAACATCCACCGCAAAATACTTGCCGGCAGGTTTGATATCCACTAATAGCGGAGTACGGTTGCTGATTCTTTGGAAATCGTCGATGTTCAGTTTGATTCCTGCGTCTTTGGCCATTGCCAACAAGTGTAGAACGGCATTTGTCGACCCACCGGAGGCGGCAACGGAGGCAATTGCGTTATCAAAAGCGGCGCGCGTGCAAATGTCGCGGGGCTTCAAGTCGTTCTTCACGGCGTTCATGATGATGGCACCGCAATCGTAGGCAACTTGATCCTTGCGCTTGTCCACTTGCGGAACAGACGCCATGCCCATGGGACACAGGCCGATGATTTCCATAACCGTGGCCATGGTGTTTGCAGTGAACTGTCCACCGCAAGCTCCAGCACCAGGGCAGGCGTGATCTTCAATTTCTTTCAACTGGCAATCGGTGATCTTGCCGGCGGCACAGGCCCCAACGGCTTCGAACACATCTTGAATGCTGAGTTCCTTGCCATTCAACATGCCCGGTAGAATCGATCCACCATAAAGAACAACAGACGGGACGTTTAGCCGCAGAGCCGCCATGGCTGCGCCCGGTATTGTCTTGTCGCAAGCGACAAGGCAGACCAAGCCATCGAACATATAGCCTCGGGCGGTGAGTTCAATGGAATCAGCAATCAGGTCGCGCGAAACCAGCGAAGCCTTCATGCCTTCAGTACCCATTGTGACGCCGTCGGAAATGGCGATGGTGTTGAATTCCATCGGAGTCCCGCCTGCGGCGCGGATCCCTGCTTTCACCTTCACGGCGAGGTCGCGCAAGTTGTAGTTGCACGGCATGGTTTCAATCCAAGTGTTGGCTATGCCAATAATCGGCTTGCGCAAGTCTTCATCCGTGAAGCCAATGGCTTTCAACATGGATCGGGCGGGTGCGCGGTCCCTGCCCTGGGTGATGGTATAGCTGCGGAGTTCCATAAGAGAGGTGAATCACTAGTTTATCGAATTCACGCCGGGCTGTGGTTTCATATAATCTTTATTCATGGACCTAACTAGGTATTGGCGTGCGCGTCACAATGGTACCGATATTGAGGTGCAGTGGACTGGGGTTCGATTCCAAGATGGCTGGACACTTCGATTGCTTGTGGAAGGCCAATTGAAAGCAGCCCAAAAAGTGGGCAGGTTTGCAAACAATTTTGAATTGAAGGATGGCCCAATCACAATAACTTTCTGGGGAAAGATGTTCCGGCATCGATGCAAAATTTCGGCCGAAGGAAAAGTGCTGGCCGATAGCTTCCAGCCATGGAACGCATTGGCATTTTTCCCCATTTGCGTGGCAGTGCTAATGATGGCGATTAATGTTGTGGTCCTCATAAGTTTGCGCGCCGCAAGGTGACGCCACAATTGAGCGTTACACACGATTGGGACTTAAAATAGTACAGTGGAAAAATCATTGAGACTTGCCTTTCTGGGCGCAGGGAACATGGGTTCGGCGCTCATTGGTGGACTTCTGAAAACGGGCTTTGTTTCAGCCCAGGATGTTGTAGCAACGGTACGCAGTGAAGAACGTGCCGCAGAGGTGCGGGCCAAGTACGCAATTCCTGTCACCGCTGGTGGAAACCGCGAAGCTACACACCAGGCTGACGTCCTAATTCTGGCGACAAAGCCGCATGTTACTCCCAAAGTTATGGATGAAATTCATGAGCAGTTGCGCCCCAATCAATTGCTGATTTCACTGCCCGCGGCACTGCCACTGAGGGTGCTTGATGCCAAGGCGCGCAAGGCAATGCCCATTTTTCGCGCCATTCCAAATCTTCCGGTGATTGTCGAGGAAGGGGCCACAGCAATTTGCCACAATAGCCAAACCACAGCATCGCAGCGCGATTATGTCCATAGGTTGTTCAGCTCCGTTGGCGTTGCCGTAGAGGTTGAAGAAGATCAGCTCGACGCAGTTACGGGACTTTCAGGAAGCGGTCCAGCCTACGGCTACATGGTGATTGAAGCGTTCATCGCGGGTGGTTTGAAAATGGGTTTGTCCAGAGAAATTTCCACTAAGCTAGCCGAACAAACTGTGCTGGGAGCAGCGAAACACGTGCGAACCACCGGCCTGCATCCAGCAATTTTGCGCGATGAAGTGATCACTCCAGGCGGTACAACAATAGTGGCCATCCACGAACTTGAGCGCTTAGGATTGCGGTCCATGTTAATCTCAGCCATTGAATCGGCAACCAAGCATGCGCGAGAACGTGGCAAGGCTTTGGTTGCCAAGGTGGAGCACGAGTGAGGAAAGACCATGAGTAAGCGGATTGTCTCTATCCACGCGCATCCAGATGACGCTGAAATTCTGGCAGGTGGCACTTTGGCCCATCTTGCGGAGCGAGGACATCAGATCACGATTGTCACAATGACGCCCGGCGATTGCGGTTCCAATGAATATGGTGCGGATGAAATAGCTGCAATGCGTCGCTGCGAAGCAGCGGCAGCAGCAGCGCTGATTGGTGCCAGTTACGTTTGTGCTGAATTCCGCGATTTGGCTATTTTCAATGACGACCCTTCGCGGCGGCGCGTCACCAATTTGATCCGCTCGCTGAGCCCTGATGTAATTCTTACATCAGCCCCCAGTGACTATCATTGTGACCACGAAGCAACTAGCGTGTTAGTCCGCGATGCCTGTTTCGGAGTATCGTGCCCCAATTACAACGCCGGCGATGCTGCAGTGATGAACAACATTCCGCACGTCTACTTTATGGACTCAGTAGAGGGGCGGGATCGCGATGGGCAACCCGTTAAGCCTGATTTTTGCGTGAACGTACAGAGCACTTTTGCAAAGAAGCGGGAAATGCTGGCGGCCCACGCCAGCCAACGTAATTGGTTGATGAAGCAGCATGGTATGGACGATTACTTAAAGACCATGGAGGAATGGACACGCTGGCGCGGGGAGAGTTGCGGCGTCGCTTTGGCAGAAGGGTTCCGCCAATATAAGGTGCATCCATATCCAGGGACTCCGCTATTGCAGGAGTTGCTGGCGGAGTTTGTAGTGCAGGAATCGAGTAAGTAGGTCTTCAAATTTGCCAGCTTCGGTACCAATAGCGGGCGGCAGCCGCCACTTGGCGAATGAGCAAATGCCAATTCAACCAAGCAATCGTGACGTTCCAGGCGGCTCTGTGTGGATTGCTGCTAGTGCCCTTCGGCTTCCAAAAACCGCTCCGCTTCAATCGCCGCCTTGCACCCTGCTCCTGAAGCTGTAATCGCTTGCCGGTAGATGCGGTCTTCAACGTCCCCTGCGTGGAACACACCTGCGATGTTGGTTCTCGCCCCTCCTTTGCCAATAATGTAGCCTTCGCTGTCGGTGTCAACCTGACCTAAAAATGGCTTGGTATTGGGAATGTGTCCAATGGCTACAAACAAGCCATCCACATCCTGCATCGTCGTCTCACCGGTCACCAGATTTTTCAGCATCACACCCACAACATCACCCGTCTCATTGGGGATGATCGATTCCACCGCACTGTTCAAAATCATCTTTATTTTGGGGTTGTTCATCGCCCTATCGATCATGATTTTTGAAGCGCGGAACTGCTCACGCCGATGAACCAGAGTTACACTTTCACCAAAACGGGTAAGGAAGTTTGCTTCTTCCATGGCCGAATCCCCGCCGCCAACGACCATGATTTTCTTGTTGCGGAAAAAGAAGCCGTCGCAGGTGGCACAGGAACTGTACCCTTTGGCAATAAATTTCTCTTCGCCTGGAATGCCCAACCAGCGCGCTGAAGCACCCGAAGCTATGATCACTGTCCGTGTTTCGATCCACTCCCCAGCCACTTTCAAACGGAATGGGCGTTTGGAAAAATCAGCTTCCTCCACCGAACCATGAATGTAGTCAGCACCAAAGTGAATAGCTTGCTGCTTCATGTTCTCAACCAACTGCGGGCCATCCACGCCTTCAGGGAAACCGGGAAAGTTTTCCACCAATGATGTGATGGAAAGTTGGCCGCCTGCTTCGTGACCAATAACCACAAGCGGGTTTAGGCTAGCTCTGGCAGAGTAAATGGCGGCTGTGTTTCCGGCGCAGCCCGAGCCGATAATAACGACGTTTCTCATGGTGAAGGGTTGGATGAGAGGGCATCCAAACCTCATGCTAGCACGCTTAATCACTGCGGAAGGTTCGCCATACGAATAAATGGAAAACTTCCGCGAAGCCTGTCAATTCGCGAAGCGGAAAATTGAGCACACACAATCCTTACAATGAATTGCTATATAAGTTGATATATGAAAACACTTGCTTCATGCCTCCTGATCCAAATCCTGACATTTGCCCAGGGACCTCCGCCCCCAGGCCAAGGGGGTTTAGTCAAAGCAAATTTTTCTAATGTGCTGAAGCTGAACGCCTATGCTGACAATTGGTGCATGATCTATATCAACGGCAAGTTGGTGGCCGTCGATTCCATTGAGTTCCTGCCGCACAACGTCGTTTCAGTGAACATTTTGCCCATCTATCCTATGACTATCGCTGTGATGGCCAAAGATAACGCCGACCCCAAAACCGGGCTTGAATACGTCACGCAGATAGGCGATGCTGGTTTCATTCTGAAGCTCGCCGACGGCACAGTGACCAGTTCCGCATGGAAGGCTAAAAGCTTCTTCAAAGGCCCGCTGAATCGTGCCATTACGAACCCACAAGTACAGTACACGCCGATTCCAGCGAATTGGTTCGCCTCCGATTTCGATGATAGTTCCTGGAGTGCGGCCACTGAATATCTGGCATCGCGCGTTGGTCCCGACGGCGATTACTCAAGCTTTGATTTCACTGGAGCAAAGTTCATTTGGACCGACGATATTGATTTGGACAACACCGTCATCTTCCGTTATACAGCACAGAAGCCCGCCAATTATACGAAGACATGGAATGCTGATGGAGACATCGACATTACCAACATCGCCAATGAAGCCAAACTTGCAATGCTACCTACTCCGAATCTTTTCCAAGTGAATCGCGACGCTCTTGCTACTGGTTATTTGACGCGAGTTCGCGGAACACAACAGTCTACCGAACAATTCGCACAGTCTAGCAACGGTGTTGCAAGTGCCATCCCAATTGATCTTGGTTCTGCCACTGACCAAGTGTTCCTGGTTCTTTATGACAGCAACCTTGGCGCTGCTACTGCAATGACAGCAACAATCGGAGGCGTTTCCGCAGAGGTGGCTTATGCAGGCAACCTGATTCCAGCGAACGGTGTTGCGCAATTCAACATAGCCATTCCCCGATCCCTTGCGGGAAGAGGCAGCGTCGATATTGTTCTAACCAGTAATGGAAAGTCTTCGAATACCGTGAACGTCAGCATCAAGTAGATTTCGGGATTAGAGGCTACTTATCGCGCATGTCGTAACACAGCAACCTGGGCCCCTTATCCGTGAGGGTGTCTTTGCCGTTCTGCACAACATAAAGCAAGCCACGGCTCAACACTGGCAACGCCCAGGTCTCACGAGCGGCGCACAGCCATGCCCTGGATATTTCCTTATAGCCTTTGGGCGTGAGGTCCATCCACAGCAAATGCCCATACTCGCCTAACGCGAGAAATTTTCCGTCGACATGAAGAAGATTGCCGCGGTAAGTGCTTAGCATGGCCTCGCGATTCTCTCCGTTCATCTTGACGATTTCTTTCCATTCGGGATTGGTTCGCCAGACTGTCTTTCCTGTCTTGGCTTCTACACACGCCAGAGCCGCGTCAGGCTCATTGCGACCATCGAACCCATATAGATACCCACCTAGGTGAATGGGCGTGTTAAAGTGCATCCCAAACTCAGGAGAGGTCCACGCCAGCTTTGCTTTGAAGCCGGGGGTGATCTCCAACATTGCTCCACCTGTTTTATAGCTGGCCGAAATAAAGACGTTGTTGCCGAAGATCACAGGGCATGACGCGTTTACTGATTCATAACTTTTACTACGCCAGGGAAATGTGAAATCCACTTTCCCATTGGCTGGATCCAACATGATCAATCCGCCGGTTGGAGGACGGCTTTCCCCACCTGCCAGGACAAACACGCGCTTCTTGCCGTGCACAATCGCAGGAATGGGCGATGCATAGCTTGGCCCCCACTCTGTTCCTGATCCCCAAATCATTCGGCCAGACATTTTGTCGAACGCAGCAACAGTTGGACCACCGGGCGCGCCGACATTGACAATCAATTGATCTCCATCCAGCAGAGGCGTCGATGCTACACCAAAGAAGTCCTGCGGCAGTTTGAACTCTTGTGGAATGTCGCGACGCCACAGTACCTGGCCGTTGTTCATGTTCAGGCAATGGAACTTGCCCTCAGCACCCATTGTGTAAACGCGATCCCCATCAATCACCGGGCTTGCCCGCGGGCCATTGTTGTAGCCGTAGCGATCTTCAAACTGCGTTTCGTAAGTGTGTTGCCAATACCGCTCGCCGGTTTCTGGATGCAGGCATTCCACAACCTCAAGCTTGCCTCGCCGATGGAAGAACACCAGCTTTGTCCCAGCGACTGCGGGGGAGCTGTAGCCGGTGCCCTTGCTCATCTCCCAAGCCAACGGTGGACCTGAGGCTGGGAACTTCTTGATCAACTTGGTTTCCGTAGAGACGGAATCGTGCGTTGGTCCAAGGAAGCCGGTCCAATCGTGGGTGAGGGCGCCCTTTGCCAAGGGCTTGACCGCTTTGTGAAGTGTAGTTTCGGGATTGGCCTTCGCCTCCGATGGGGCACCGCTGGGCTTAGTAACTTTCGGCGGAGCAGGATCGACTGCCTTTTGCGCGAAAGCCTGGCTGAAGGACATTGTAGAAAGTAAGAAGGTGCGGCGTTTCATGGGCGACATTGGTTATTCTCTCATTTAACCTCAATTGGGGCGCACCACGGCCTCGCGGACAAGCATTAGGATCTCATTCACCTGGCGTTCCTCACTTCACCTTCTAAGCTGCCAACCACGAACAGCCTGCTTTTACAGCTCGCATTCACGGTTCTCAGTCGTGTTTGCGATTCAGATTCAAATTAGAACGCCAGAGGAGTTAATCGCCTCGAGGACTCGATGTTTTGGGAAGTTGCTGGCCAGCAATTTGTCTTCCTATGAAAAGAGTCTCACGAGACTTTCGGGTACAGCCTCATGATTTTTACAAGCTGCTGAAAAGAGGGCAAATTGAGTTTGAAATGGGTTGTCATCGCCTTTTTTGTGATCCTCAAAAAGGAACAGTTGATTGCGTGGACTGCAGCTT
This sequence comes from Bryobacterales bacterium, assembly GCA_043755435.1. GTDB lineage: Bacteria > Acidobacteriota > Terriglobia > Bryobacterales > Bryobacteraceae > JANXSF01. The sequence continues at coordinate 12,549 of JAYUSZ010000071.1, forward strand.
GAAATGGTAATTGGCTTCGTTTTGCAACTTCTGGATTTAGTTTTAACGATGCGTGAACAGTTCCAGAATTCTAAAATCATTCTCGGCAATCTGCTGTGCAAGTCCAGCATGAGTCAACAACGAGGTCTGCTCTTTCAGCAGCGTACTTTCCGAAACCAGCAATACGCGACGATATCTGTCGGATCGCAATCGATACGAATATTCCACATATTCCAGCGGCTGAGCCACAGCACATTGCATGAGCACATCCCAAAAACTCTTCCGGCGAAGTAAGCGTTTGGCTGCTGCATCCTCCGATGGAATTTCAATAGGAATGCGGCCCTCCAGAAGCTGTGCGCCTATGCAATTGCGAATATCGAATGCGCGCTCAGGTTCGGGGGAAGGAAAGTCTCTCAGGACGTTTGCAACTTCGTCCGGTGATATGGAGAAGCCATCCCAGCGCAGGCGTATCGCCCCGCTTACAAGGCTGCCGCGAGCGATCACTTGGCGCACCAGTTCCGGATCCTTGCCCGTATAGCCAAGCATGCGCTCCACCAGGTTGTGCAGATCCATGCTTTGCACAAACACCTGGGTCATGGGCGAAGCCTCCCCGGCATCGGAACTGATCTTCACAGGAATTTGAGACATCATCCAATCTAACTACATAAGCAAATCCCAAACAAGACTACTATGGGCTGTCTTTGCTCATCGACTTCTTTACTCCACATCTGCGAGCATGATATGGAACGCATGCTCACCGCCTTACTCGCTCAGGAAATTGCCCGCCGGGGTCCCATTTCCTTTCGCGAGTTCCAACAGACCGCTTTATACCATCCACAATATGGCTACTATCGCCGCGAACATGATCCGTTTGGCGTTCGAGGCGATTTCTATACTGCTGAACAACTGCAACCCGTCTTCGGACTGCTGATGGCTCGCGTGGTGGAACAACTTCTTGCGCGCATTGCGCCGATCAGTCCATGCTCGGTTGTTGAACTGGGTGCCGGGCGCGAAGAGATGCGTCCATACCTGGAGCAATGGGACTATCGTGCGGTTGAAAGTGGGCGCGGAGAACTGCCTTCCAATATCCGCGGCGTTGTTTTTGGAAACGAGTTCCTGGATGCGCTTGCTGTTCACACTGTGCGCAAGCGAGGTTCGTTGTTCCACGAAGTTCTTGTCGCATGCAACGAACATGAGTTTAGTTTTGTAGAAGGTGGAATAGTGGATGGTGAACTTGCAGCGTACCTGTCTAACCACGCAGCGCATGTTCCAAATGGCACTCTTGTGGAAGCGCACATTGATGCTATTCATTGGCTAAACAAATTGGACAAAGCGTTTGAAGCGGGCTTCCTCCTTTTTATAGACTATGGATTTACCGAGCGCGAGCGAATTCGCTTTCCTAACGGCACGTTGATGAGCTATTGGCGGCATCAAGCTGATGAAGATGTGCTACGGACACCCGGAGATCGTGACATTACTTCACATGTGCCCTTCACGATGATTATCGAAGAAGCAAAACAACGCGGCTTTCAGTTGGAGTGCTTCGAGACGCTAGCACAACTGTTGTTGAACGTTGGCGAAAGAGACCATTTTCAGGGGGTTTTAGAAGGAAAAAGCGAAGTTGAAAGTCAACGAAGGCGCGGCCAATTGAAGACGCTGCTCTATGGAATGGGCGAAACGTTTCGTGTGCTGCTGTTCTCCCGGGGATTAGCTGAGCCTTCGAAATAGAACAGCCCCGGTTGCCCAGGGCTGGTTTGGTTTTTGTTTGAAGTCGCTTCTTCTATTCGAAGAGGATACTACTTCTTTTTCTTAGCGGCTGCCTTCTTCTTGGCCGGAGCCTTCTTAGCAGCTTTCTTTGTTGCGTTCATCATCGATTGATTCTCCCTAACATTCAAGTTTTGCGACCTTTTGCAAGATCGCTGTTGTGATCCCAGTTATAAGGGTGTTTCGAAAGAATGTCAAGAAAAAAAATGCATTGAAGAACGCAATCTACAAAAAAACGAAAAGTATAAGTTTTGTTTTATTGCTTCCGAGTGATTCAAACCCCTTGTTTATGCGGTTGCGGAGCAGTTAGCATGATTATAGTGAGCTCAAAAAAAATTTTGCGAACCAGGATGCAATTCGCGTCGCTGTTGATCACTGCGGTGTGTTTTTTGTCGTCTTCGTCGTGCTCTTCGAATCGTACTGTTGCATCAAACACTCCTGCAACGCCCAAGCCTGCGCGCGTTGGAAGTAAACAACAGGGCATTGCAAGTTGGTACGGAGAACCGTATCACGGAAGACAAGCTGCCAATGGTGAGATCTACAATATGAATGCGCTGACTGCTGCTCACAAGACGCTGCCATTTGAAACGTGGGTGCGCATAAAGAATCTTTCGAACAAGAAAACTACAGAAGTTCGAATTACAGATCGTGGTCCATTTGTTGCCGGAAGAATTATTGATCTTTCCCGCGCCTCAGCTCGCGAAATTGAATTGGTTGGTCCGGGCACTGCTCGTGTTCGGCTAGAGGTCATCAAACCTCCGAAGCGATTTGAGCAGCACACATTGTTCGCCATTCAAATCGCAGCTGTCACTGATCGCGGATTGGCGAATCAAATTGCAAAGCAGGCAGAAGGTTTTGGAGCAACTTCTATTTTTGAAAAACCCGGAAGCCGTCCTACTGTTTTTCGAGTGGTGGTTGGCAAGGAGCAAGAACCAAAGGCAACCGCACTTCTTAAGAAGATCCGCAGAGACTATAAGGATGCATTCCTGATAAAACTGTAGGCCTCGATAGTTAGCGTTAATCGAAGTTTCGCAGAATGAATTTCAGGTTGTTTTACACTACCCACATGCAGCCTCAAGTGGGGGTAGCGTAATAAAGCAAATGCACTACCCCACCCCGCATCAAAGTACTAAACATTAATATCTTGGGGTCTAGCCAAGAACATTAAGAAAAAGGTAGATTTTATTGTCGGGTCTAGCACTACATACATGACTGGTTCCCCAAGTAGGAGGAATCAGCGAGTTGGGGAGGGGAAATGGTACCAATGCCTGGGGAACGGGCTAATGTTTTGGTGGGTCAATCGCCGAAACTCCATCTGGTGGGTCGCTTAATCGAGAAATTGGCTCAAAGCCGAAACTCGGTTCTTATATTGGGGGAATGTGGAACGGGTAAAGAGGTTGTGGCCCGGTCTATATACAACAAGAATCCAAAAGGTCCTTTCGTTACTATCGACTGCTCATCGCTAGTGGGGCCGCTTATGGAAAGCGAATTGTTCGGACATGTGAAGGGATCCTTCACTGGAGCCCTGAATACTAAAATAGGCTTGCTGGAACTGGCGAACAACGGGACAGCGTTCTTTGACGAAATTGGAGAGTTGCCCTTAGAACTGCAAGCCAAGCTATTGCGCGTGTTGCAAGAAAAGGAATATCGGCCAGTGGGTTCGCTGGTTACCAAGAAATCCGATTTCCGAATTGTTGCAGCGACGAACAAGGATTTGGAGAAGGAAGTAGACAAGGGTACTTTCCGGAAAGATCTGTACTACCGGCTAAAGGTTGTAAACGTTAGACTTGCCCCGCTTCGGGAACGCCGCGAAGATGTTCCCGCGCTTGCGGCCCATTTCCTGGAGCGGTTTGGCAAGGGTCATATTCTGACACAAGAGTGTATTGAAGCCATGCTGACGTACGATTGGCCGGGCAATGTCCGTGAACTGGAACATGCCATTGAGGGAATGACCGCCATTAGCACCGGTCCACTGCTGCATGTTCAAGACTTACCCAGTTGTATTCGCCACTTCCTTCACCATCAAAGAGTTCCGGCGATGGCTGCGGCGGCGTCCTCAATGTCTTCAACGATGTCATCAACTAGGCAAGGAATTGATTATGTGAATAGCCAAATTCCCCAAAGCACCCAATTCCCTAATTGTCCGGTGCCTACACTTGTCGAAATGGAAAGGCGTATGATACAACAAGCACTTGAATTCACGAAAGGCGACCGTCTGACTGCCGCGACCATTTTAGGAATCGGCCGGACTACGTTGTACCGGAAGTTGAAAGAATACCAGATGGAAGCCTGAGAACTTTGGAAAGCTGTACCCACTTCCTAACAAGGAGTGGCAAACAGGAGATCTTGATGGCACCCCCAACAAGTTGGAATTTGCTTCTAATCGCAAGTGATCCTTGGGACGGCGGCTTAGTTCGTGAAGCACTGAGCGAATTAGAAGAGAACAAATACGCGACTTCGTTTCAAAGAACGATCAGTTGGCAGATGGCCGAATGTCTGGAAGACGCTTTGGACCTGGCTGGAACTGGCGACTACGATATAGCCTTGTGTGATTTGCAATTGTCGGATAGCGATGGCCTGCATACGTTTTTGAAATTGAAAGCGAGAGCCCCGCAAATGCCTGTGATTGTGCTGGTTGACCGGAAATCAGAAGATCTTGGAATCGCCGCGATGCGGGAAGGCGCTCAGGATTATCTGCTGAAAGAAGAATTCGATTGCGTCCCGCTGGCCCGTTCTATTCGCTATGCCATGGTGCGACGGCAAAACGAGGTGGCGCTGGAAGAACATTGGGGCACCGATAAACTCACCGGCCTTTTAGATCAGAAGGAGTTCCTTCGTCAAGCAAGCTACGCCATTGATTTGGCGAAGAGCACCGGGCTAAGTGCTTCGTTGACCCTGGTGGAGATTGCTTCAGAAGATTTTGGCAGCGGGTCGCCTGACCGGACTTTAGACGTTCTGGAAATTGCAGAACGGATGCGAGGCATCTTTGAGCCTCCCGATTTGATTGCACGTATTGGATCGTTCAAATTCGCCGCGCTTCGCATTGCTAAAGCGGATGAAATTGTTGTGCCACGATGGATAACGCCATCAGGAATTCCTGTCGCTCATGGGCACTCTGGATTTCAGGCAGATGCTCAACCATTGCTTGCCCCACAATCGCTTGCCGCTCTGCTGGCTGAGGCCGAACAAGCTCTAGCCCAAAACAAACTACACACCATGGAAGCTTTTCACCGACAAGATTGAAACTAGCACTCGACGCCACTTACAGCATCGGCAAGAATCTCACCGGAGTTGGCGTTTACTCAAAAGAGATTCTTGAGGGACTTGCTACAGCCCACCCGGAGGTGGATTTCCGCTTTTACTATCGTACCCACCGTTATTTAGCCGCTCGGCAACAAGAGTATCCTTCCAACGTGAAGACGCGTGTTTTGAATGATTTGAGTTTCCTTCCCTCCTTTGAACTCTTCCACGGTTTGAATCAACGATTGTCAAAACGGAAAGCCAAGCGCACCGTTACTACTTTTCACGACCTGTTTGTCCTGACAGGCGATTACTCAACGCCGGCATTCAAGCAGCGTTTCGCCGCGCAGGCTCGGCAAGCAGCCGAGCGTTCCGACCTGATTATCTGTGTCTCCGCCTTCACTGCCCGACAGGTTGAAGAGCTGTTGAAGATAGACAAATCGCGCCTTAGAGTGGTGCATCACGGTGTTCGATTCCCAGCCCCCAATACCGAACCGCTGACACTGAACCGCGATCGGAAAGTGATTTTGTTTGTTGGTGCCATTCAGAAGCGCAAGAATCTGAGCCGCTTAGTCAAAGCTTTTGAGCAGGTTGGGCCGGAATGGAAAATGGTGTTGGCAGGTTCCTATGGGTTTGGTTCGGAAGAAATTCTGGAACAAATCGAAAACAGCCCGCGGCACGCCGATATTGAATTACCCGGATATGTGACGGACGAAGAGCTGGAAGACCTTTACGCAAATTGCGATATTTTCGCGTTTCCTTCGTTGGATGAAGGATTCGGCATTCCAGTCCTTGAGGCGATGGCCTGGGGAATCCCTGTTCTTACTTCTGATCGATCAGCAATTCCCGAAGTCACCGGAGATGCCGCAATCCACGTTAATCCAGAAGATCAGGAAGAAATGAACTTTGGTTTGAAAACATTGACATCGCAAGAAGGGTTGCGAAAAAAACTATCTCAAATGGGAATGGAACGGGCTGCGCAGTTCAGTTGGGATGGTGCGGTGGATCAAACTTGGGAAGTTTACAAAGAACTATTCTGAGGGTTGGAGAAAAAAGAGACTACTTGGACTCTTCTTCCAAAGAGATTTTCAAAGCCTTGAGAAACTTCTGATCCTGAGAAGTCCACTTCACTTTCCGAACTTCGTCAGATGTGGTTACGAGATCACCGGAGGTTTCTTCGCCGTTTTCGTCGCGCTTGTTAAACCCAATGGTTGCTTCAAGTACTAGAAACACGTCGTAGCCGCCGCGCTTGATTTCACCGATTGCCGCCGCAATACGGTCAGAATCGGAGAGTGATTCGTTAATCGCGTTCCCCAGATCCTGCATCAGTTCTTTGAGACGATCGTCCAAATGATGCCCCTTGCTTTATACTTCACAAGCTTCTTTAGAATACCATTGTTCGCACAATTGTTCTCTCGAAGATCGTGAACGTTTTCTACCATCAACTTATCGGCTGAATGCCATTCGATCAATAGGACGCATATAATTAGGGTTGAGTTGCTAATATGTTTTCACTTGTAAAACGGTTTTTCCAGAGTGTGATTCCCGGAGTGATCCGTCCGCTCCACATTTTATGGAATGAGATCATCGGCTTCATTTTCATTTCCTTGGGCGTTGTGGGGTTAAGCCGCACCTATAGTTTCTATCGCGACTCAGCCCACAGCGAAGAGGAAGGTATGAAAATGCTGTTCAGCGGCAGCTTTGCGGTGATCATGCTCTACTTCGGAATTTCTTCCTTTTGGCGCGCACGTAAAATCGGCAAGACTTCATGAACGAGGTTCCGGGCCAGTACCCATTCACCCGGGGTATCTACAAAGACATGTACCGGACCCGCCACTGGACAATGCGCCAGTACGCCGGCTTCGGATCTGCCCAGGAATCGAATCAGCGATATAAGTATCTACTATCACAGGGCATCACGGGACTCTCTGTTGCCTTTGATCTACCAACGCAAATGGGGATGGATTCCGATCACCCCCTTGCAGCAGGCGAAGTTGGGCGTGTAGGGGTGGCAATTTGTTCACTAGCCGACATGGAAGTATTGTTTCATCAGATCGAGTTAGAGAAAGTTTCCACCTCAATGACCATCAATTCCACGGCGGTGATCCTGTTGGCACTTTACATGCTTGTGGCAAGGCGGCAGGGTGCAGATCCAAAGAAACTGCAGGGCACCATTCAGAACGACATGCTGAAGGAATACGTTGCCCGCGGAACGTACATCTATCCGCCGCGTGCGGCCATGCGGATCATTACCGATCTGTTTTCCTGGGCACAGACAGAGATGCCTGAATGGAACACAATTTCCATCAGCGGCTATCACATTCGCGAGGCTGGTTCCACAGCTGTGCAGGAAGTGGCGTTCACAATGGCCAATGCTATCGCCTATATTGAGGCCGCAACCAAGACCGGCATGCCTGTTGATTCCTTTGCGCCACGGCTTTCCTTCTTCTTCAACTCTCATAACAATTTTTTAGAAGAGATCGCAAAATTCCGAGCGGCACGAAGGCTGTATGCCAAGACCATGCGGAATCGCTTTGGTGCGAAAGATCCCAAAAGCATGATGCTGCGATTCCATGCCCAGACGGCAGGCAGCACGCTAACGGCTCAGCAGCCTGATGTGAATGTTGTGCGCGTCACTATGCAAGCTATGGCAGCAGTGTTGGGCGGAGCGCAGAGCCTGCACACAAACTCGCGCGATGAGGCGTTAGGATTGCCCACTGAGGAATCCGCACGGCTGGCATTGCGTACGCAGCAGATCATTGCTTATGAGTCGGGCGTTACATCGGAACCCGATCCGCTGGGGGGCAGTGAACACATTGAGCGGATGACGGATGAAATTGAGGCTGCAGCGCAGGTGTATCTGGATCGTATTGACGGCATGGGTGGGGCGCTGGCGGCCATTGAAGCGGGCTACATTCAATCAGAAATCCAGGATGCGGCTTATGCGGCTCAGAGGGCTATTGAATCGGGGGAGCAGATCGTTGTAGGTGTAAATCGCTTTCGTATGGAAGAGCATGCAGCATTGCCTGCGTTTCGAATTGATCCGACGCTCGAGAAGGGTCAGTGCGTGCGGCTAAGGCAAGTACGCGCATCGCGTGTTGCTGACGACGTTGCTGCGCGGTTGAATGCGCTGGAGGCAGCGGCCAGGGGCACAGGCAACGTTATGCCGCACATTGTTGCATCATGTGAAGCGCTCGCTACTGTGGGAGAGATTTCAGACAGACTGCGGAACGTGTTTGGCGAGTACCGGGAAGGTGGTTAGCATTAAGCGTTGATAGACTAGCACTCTCTCAATGCCTCGGTCGGCTGGATCCGAAGGCTTACAAGGGTTGGCCCGAGAGCAGCAAGAATTCCCACTGTCATTATGACGAGCACCACGACCACCAGCACTGTCGGCGCGTCTCCCTGCGTGAGAATTCCACCAGTTGCTTTGGAGAATGCGATTCCCAGGGCCGCACCAGCTAATGCCCCGCCCGCGAGTTGTATTAGCGCCCGAGAGAAGATTGCCACGATGATGCGGCGTCTACTTGCACCCAGCGCCATACGAATCCCAATTTCGCGGCGGCGTTGCGAAACTGTGAACGACATAAGCGCATAGACGCCCGCGGATGACAGCAGCAAGACGCTCACCGTGACAGCTAGGAGGACCCCGGCTTCCAGTTGGCGAATCCATTGTTCCTTTCGCAGAGTTTCGTCCAAGCCTCGGATGTCGCGCAGTTGGAGCTCAATATCAATGGATGCCGCGATCTCCCGCAAGCGTTGGCTGAAGCTGGCAGGAGTACCGTCGTGCATGCGAATCGCGAGCGCCGCAGGCTGCACTTGCCCAGCCGCGACCGCGTGATAGATCTTGAAGTCGCTATGCTCCATTTCCGAGCCTACGCCGGTGGGAAAATTACTGACGATGCCGATAATCTCATACCAGCGCCCAGGCTCCCGGCTAGCCGCTGACGCTGGGTTGACGTAGCGAATGCGCCGCCCAAGCGCGTTGCCGCCGAAAATGTGCCGGGCGAGCGGCTGGTTCACGACGACTGTTCCACCTTGCGGCAGTTCCCCGGGGCTTGCCGCAGCGATATCCCCAGACTCAAATCCGCGGCCAGCAAGAATCGGCACATCAAACGCACGAAAGAAGTTGGCAGCTACTTGGTTGAACCGCACTTCGTATACATCCCCTGAACTGCCCTGCGCCTCCATTCGTGCGCCGGGTTCGTCACCGGAATCCTTCATCGCGAACGTGACCCGGGCGATACTGGGTTCGGCCTCCAAGCGGCGCATCAGTTCGGCTTGCTGCATCGCAAAGCGGCTGTGCTGACCAGATGCAGCAAGGCTGGCACCTGCTATGGAGTCCATATCAAGTCGAGCGGACAGGAACGTCTCCGCTGCAAATCCGGGACCAGCCAATCCGGCCCGAAGGCTGCTCCATACCTGGAGAATGGAAGGAGGCAACAGGGCGACTGCAAAAGCGACTTGCGCGACTATCAGAACAGTCCAGATCTTACCAAGCCGCATACCAGTATCACCGGCGCCGACGATCCGCAAACCTGACTGTAAAGCGCCACCGGTCGCCTGAAGGCCAGGTACGACGCCGATAATCACTGTAGCCAGAACACAAAGCGCTCCAGAGTACAAGACGGCTTCCGGTGACAGACGGAACGACACCCAGAATGGCAGTTCCGAATCGATACTCTGCGTGGCGGCAGTCACTTGGCGGAGAGCGAATGCTGCGATGGCAACTCCAGTAAGGGCCGCGACAAAAGACAGAACCAACGCCTCAAGCGAAAGCTGCACCACAATGCGAGCGCGGCTCGCGCCCAGCGCGGTGCGTAGACTAATCTCTGCCTGCCGCATCGCTGTGCGCGTGTACACCAGAATCGCCACGTTGAAACAAACGAGCACGAGCAAAGAAACGATAAGGCCCTGCATGGCAATAATGCCGGCCATGTCGTCGGTTCCGCTAGCATTAAGAATCGCCTGAGCGTAAGGCGTCACCCGCGGACGGAGCGATGCATAGATTCTAGGAAACTCAAGGGCCATTCGCTGGCCGATGGCAGCCAGTTCGGCTTGCGCACTCTCGATCGGCGCGCCAGGAGCAAGACGTCCTAACACCCCGATTTCGGCTCCAGTGAGTGGCTCGGGCCGTATTAGTCCCGATTGCAAGGGCACCCAGAAATGATGATTGACCGGGAAGGCGAAGCCCTTCGGCATGACTCCGACGATCCAGTGCTGAGTGGCGCCCAATTGGAGGGTCCGGCCAAGAATGGCAGGATCACTCGCGAAACGATTCCGCCAAACGGATTCTCCGATTATAACCACATACGGCGAACCAGATCTTTCGTCGTCTTCCGATAGATATCGGCCAACTAGCGGCTTGACGCGCGCGACGCCAAATCCTGAGGCGCTCATGGCGGCAACATGAATGCTCTCGGGTGGACCTCCAGAGGTGATGAGGTTCGTCGTCACCGTTCGGTATGCGCTTACCTCCTGAATTGCTTTGAGCCCTTCGCGCCAAAGGTAGAAATCATGCAGGATGCGTGGTTCAGGTTTGCCTGCTAAAGAATCCCAAAGCTGGATGGAAACAACGCGTTGGCCTTCATCGAGTGGCAACGAAGAAGCCAAGAAATTGCGTTGGACGACGCTGAATCCGCCGGCTGCGATAGCGACGGCCACCGCGATTCCGATGCCTCCAGACATGGCCAATCCGGGGTATTTGATAAGCATGCGGATGCCGAGCTTAACATCCAACCACCAAGAATCGAAACGTCCCATATTGTTATTAGTAACGAACAAAGCAACCGAATATTCCCTGCTAGTAGAAAATATTTTGTTGCATCGTCCGAAGCGCTCTCCACATTGGGGGAAATTTCAGACAGGTTACGGAACGTGTTTGGCGAGTACCGGGAAGGCAGTTAGCAAGTTCATAAAATCTTAGCCACCACAATCGTCATGTCATCATGTTGTGGAGCACCATTTACAAACGCATCCGCGGCTTCCATTAATTTAGGAATCATCTCCGCTGCCGAAAGGTGTCCCCACTTCTGGGCAGCAGCCGCGAGATTATCATCTCCCCATTCCTCATCAGCAGCGTTCATAGCTTCACTAATTCCGTCCGTGAAGGCTACAAGAATGTCACCGCGTTCCAGTTGCACCGTAGCTTTTTCGTAACGCGCCGGACGGAACAGACCTACAACTGGACCACCCACATCCAATCGGATTATTTCCTGCCCGCGGACCACCATCGGCGTATTGTGCCCGCCATTGGAATATTCCAGCTTGCGCGTCACCGCATCGTACTGCGAATAGAAAAATGTTGCATAGCGGTTGGCGGTGGAGAAATCAAAAATCTGGCGGTTCAAATTCAACATCAGTTTCGATAGATCGTTGTTCCCTGATACTGCTTGCCCTCGCAACGACGCCTGCAAGCAGGCCATTAGCAACGCCGCTGGCACTCCTTTCCCTGACACGTCACCAATGGCAATTCCCAACTGGCCATTGTCTAAAGGAACAAAGTCATAATAATCTCCGCCAACTCCCAGCGCTGGCCGGCAATATCCTGCATAGTCTAAACCTTCCACCACCGGAAGATTGTGAGGGAAGAAGCGCTGCTGCACTTCACGCGCGATTTCAATTTCGCGGTTCAACCGTTCCTTCTGCGCGGCTTCGTGCGCCACAGCCTCGGTGAGCCGCGAATTTTCAAGCGCCATCCCCATTTGGCTCGCCACAGAATCCAGCAAACGCATGTCCGACTTGGAATAGGGCGAATCACTTTTCTTCGCCCCCAGGCTGATGAACCCCAGCAACCTGTCTTTCACCCGGAGTGGCAGAATCAAATGGCTACCCAACACCCGGAATTTGTCCTGCTCCTGGCCGGAGAGGCTTTCCCGCGCCATCCAATTGTTCTCATCATCGAAGTAGACAGGAACCGGGTTTTTCTGCTTCTCCAGTGCGGTGATAGCCCTCGATGCGCTGCCGAATTCAACAGGTGGTGGAGTTCCATATCCCAATACATAGGCCGGACAAAATCCAGTTTCTGCGGACAACATCATCGCCACTCGATCAATGTGCAGAGTCTCAGAAATACGCGTAGCCACAGTCTCAAGCAGTGTCTTGCGGTCTACAATGCTGCGGACCGATTCCCCTAGTTCACTCAACACTTGCTCAGCTGCGAAAGCTTCCCGGAAAAATTTCCGATCAACCCATGTGAATACTTTTTCCCTCATGCGAAGAATCAAAATGGTGGCAGCAATGCCATATCCAAAGGTGGAAAAAACGCTCAGCGTGCTGGTGCCCGGAGTTGTGGCACGTACTGTTGCCACCCCCATGACGGAAATCAAGAATATGGCAGTAAGTATACGAACCCCGCCGCGAGCCATGGCGTATTGAAGGCCCTGACGAATCACAACGTTCAGGTCGAAGGCCCGATGAACCACCACTACATAGGCCAATGTGAGAGGAAACAAATTCAAAAGGGACAACGATAGAAGATTGAAAATGTGTTCGGCGGGCGTACCTTTCTGGCCAATGAATAAAGTGTATGCAACGAAGATGCCGATGGGAGTTAGTGCGACTAAAGATCCCATGCTTAGGGTCCGTAAACGGCGCTTGGCGTCCAGATCTTTGGTGCGGGATCGTTTTTCAAACAATGCCCAGAAAAAGCAGCTGAAACTGGCGTAGATGAAAAACAGGAACAGTTTTTCTGTCGTTTTCTCTACCGAAATCCACCAGTTCGGTTCGGCGGCAAACAGACCCGCCAGATTGCTGGCCGTGCCAATGGCAACATTCGCCAACAGTGGGACAAGGAGAATCCATTTGAACCACCACCAGCGTACAGACCACCCCCACTCAAAGGGAAAGTAGACGCCGAATAGGAAAAGGAACACGAAAAACATTGACTGCCAAACGCCATGGAACAATAGCAGAGCCGCTGTAATAGCGGTAGGCAAAATTCCGAAACTGTCATTGGAAAATAAGAAGTGCCCGAAGCTGATTGTGAGGCCAAGGAAGATCCAAGCCAGTGGATCCCTGGGGCGAACAAACGCTACCCAAAAACCCAAACCCAAGCTGAACAATGGAATCAAAACACCCATGAAAACCAGCAACGATGCACGAAGCCTTTGGTTCTCTTTCAAGAACGGGTTTTCCAAGCGCAGCCTAAGATCGAGAATGGAACCATCTTTTTTGCGGACTTTCAACTGCATGCTATCGCCGTGTTGCCGCGTCCCTAAAGCTGTATAGACGGTTCGCAACCCCTCAAAAGGCTTCCCATCAACCTCCAACAAAACATCCCCGGTACTGAGCCCTGATGCTTCAGCTACCTTAGAAACACCGAATATTGTTGGCCATGGTGCCGTAAGAGTGAACCCACGTTGGATGGAATTCTGTGGCTGCCAAATTTCTTCTATCACCCTTCGCAAAAGAGCCGCTTGAAACAAAAGGCAGGGTACAAGCAGGAACGCCAAGATCCATCGAAATGTTGTGCGGCTGAAACGTTGCAGTTGCAGACTTAGACTCCAGAATAGATTATGGCATTAGCTTGGCCGATAATCGAAAAGCGGTATTTGCTGCTTCCACCGCGATTCTTGCGAAACAGGTGTCACCGCAGTGGATTCAAATTTGGCGCTAGCAATCTGAACCTCAGTGATTTTGGTATTCACTTGGGTGATAGCGCTATCGCGCGGCAGTCTGAGTGGAATCGGTGATCTATCGCAACGCAACTGGCTGTTCCTTACCTTGTCTGGTTGCGCAACCGGCTTGTCTTGGCTCTGCTATTTTCGCGCCTTGCAGCTAGGCGAAGCTTCCCGTGTCGCTTCCATTGATAAGCTGAGCGTCGTACTGGTGATCCTGTTTTCGGCAGTGTTTTTAAGGGAGCACCTGACATTGAATAAGGGTTTGGGCGGCATGCTGATTGTGGCCGGAGCCTTGCTAATTGCCAGGGAGTAGTTGAGCAAAACATGGCAGCAATAGCTGCCATGTTTGCAGATCTTTCTGCAATTGTATGACTGCAGCTAGGCATTTTACTTCGCGGCTGTGGCTGCCGTCCCCACTTGAACAAAGACCTCCTTCAAATATTTTGTAAATAAATCAAGTTGCAACAATCAATTGTTACAATTTGAAATTTGCAATAGTCTTTGGAGGGCGTATTGGAAAGCCTTTTTGGCCATTCTCTCAGTCTTGCTAGTGGGTTCTTTTTAGCCTTCGCTCTGCTACTCGCCCTAGGTTTCGAGTTCGTGAATGGTTTTCACGATACTGCAAATGCTGTAGCTACCGTAATCTACACTCATACCCTCAAGCCCAACATTGCGGTGGTGTGGTCAGGCCTATGGAATCTTATCGGAGTACTTACCTCAACCGGTGCCGTTGCCTATGGTGTGATTGCTTTGCTGCCTGTAGAGCTGATTCTTAACGTCGGCACTGGCACTGGATTTGCCATGGTGTTCTCCCTTCTTCTTTCAGCCATTATCTGGAATCTTGGCACCTGGTATTTTGGTTTACCGGCGTCAAGCTCCCACTCCCTGATTGGTTCCATCGTCGGAGTCGGTTTGGCTAATTCATGGCTAGTGGCGGGTCATGTTTTCGGCGAGGGTGTCAACTGGTCTAAAACACGGGAAGTCGGATTGTCCCTGCTGATCTCGCCCATAGTCGGGTTCACTGCAGCTGCGCTTTTGCTACTTCTGTGCAAGGCTCTAGTAAAGCGGCCGGATCTCTACTCTGCACCTGAACCTGGGAAAACTCCACCACTCTGGATAAGGGCACTTCTTGTCCTCACTTGCACTGGAGTGAGTTTCGCTCATGGCTCGAACGACGGTCAAAAGGGAATGGGTCTTATCATGCTCATCCTTATTGGTGTGCTCCCCTCTATCTATGCCCTCGATATGAGCGCGCAACCGGCCACTATTCAAGAACTGGTAGAGATTTCACGATCCGCTGATTTGATCTTCGAGAAAAGGGCGAATGGCAGTGTTATTGCAAGCGAAAAGGCTTCGATACTACTTTCCGATTTTCTGAAGTCCACGGGCAAGGTTACGCCAGAGGTTTTTTCATCGCTTGCAGGCAAGAAAGCCGAAATCATCGAAGTGGTTGGGGCCAGAAAATCTCTGACGGAACTCAATGAAAGCCAACGAGTGAAGCTTCGCTCCGATATGTACCTGGTTAGCGAGTCGATCGGTAAGTTGATCAAGGAAAACCAATTTACTGATAAGCAAGAAAAATCCACACTGCTCAATTTCAAGAAACAAATGGAGCGATTCACCAGATTCATTCCCGCCTGGGTGAAGTTTGCCGTGGCACTTGCTCTTGGGCTTGGAACCATGATCGGCTGGAAACGCATAGTGGTAACTGTCGGCGAAAAAATTGGGAAGGAGCATCTCACCTACGCTCAAGGGGCTGCCGCTGAGCTAGTAGCGATGACCACCATTGGGGCTGCCGATTTGTTCGGCTTACCCGTTAGCACAACCCACGTCCTCTCCTCGGGCATCGCTGGAACCATGGCTGCTAATCATAGCGGAGTGCAGATGGAAACGATGCGCAATCTTCTGCTGGCCTGGGTGTTGACTCTGCCTGTTTGCGTTTTCCTTGGCGCGGCTTTGTTCGCGTTTTGCCTGCGCTTTTTCTTACAATGCTGGGTTTGCAGTTAAGCATTTTGCTTCGCAGCGCTGTAGACTAACTTAAGTCATGCGCACAACTACAATTGCCCTGTTGCTGCTGGGAGCCCTATCTTCTATTGCAGCCGAAGTCAAAACCAGCCCCCTCGCAAATAATGTAACGGAATGGAAAGTGAAGAGCGAAGCTCTTGGCGAAGACCGCGCCGTTCACGTAATCCTTCCCGTCGATTACGACAAATCTACTCGCCGCTATCCAGTGCTCTACCTGTTGCACGGCTTAGGTGACGATCATAAAGCCTGGTCCTACATGACCAATGTTTCCGGCTACGCCGCCAAGTATCAAATGATCATCGTTATGCCCGACGCTGGTCGAAGTTGGTACGTCAACAGTGCCAGTGAACCCAAAGCGAAATTTGAAGATTTCATCGCAAAGGAACTGGTCACCTGGGCTGATTCCAGACTACGCACCATTCCGCTGCCAAGGGCCCGTGCTGTCGCCGGACTTTCCATGGGCGGCTACGGTGCATCGCTCATTGGGTTGAAACACTTCAAGAGGTTTAGCGCCCTGGCATCCTTCAGCGGTGCTGTTGGCTTTGCAAGATCCCTACCGGCTGGAGCCGAAGATGCAGCCGCACGTCAAAGAGCTGCTCCCTTCGATAAGCTATTCGGCGAACCTGGTTCTAAAGATCGTGCCGATCGTGACCCCTTCGCACTGCTCGAAAAAGTTCCTGCTGCAGAGATGCCGATGATCTACCTTGCCTGTGGTGGACAGGATTTCCTAATCCAGCAGAATCGCGATTTTGTGAAGCTTCTGGGCGACAAGAAAATTCCCTACGAATATCGGGAAGTTTCTCCACGCGTACATTCCTGGGATTTCTGGGATGATCACATCAAAATATTTCTCGACATGCTTTCCCGCAAACAGGGTTTTGGCGAGTAAACACAATGCTAATCCAACTCTCTTGGATTGATTTCCTACTGTTGGGAATCTACGCCGTGTTCACGTTGGGCGTTGGATTTGCCCTGAAGCGATCCATCAATTCCAGTGACGATTTCTTCCTCTCAGGCCGTTCCATTCCTGCCTGGATTACCGGCCTTGCTTTTCTGTCAGCCAATTTGGGAGCACAGGAAGTAATCGGAATGGCTGCCTCTGGTGCCAAGTACGGTATCATGACCAGCCATTTTTATTGGGTTGGTGCAGTGCCGGCCATGGTGTTTGTTGGCGTGTTTATGATTCCGTTTTACTACGGTTCCAAAGCACGCTCTGTTCCTGAGTATTTGAAGATGCGCTTCGATGAAAAAACTCGCGGCCTGAACGCAGTCAGCTTCGCAGTGATGACCGTTTTCTCTTCAGGCATCAGCATGTACGCTATGGGTCTGCTGCTGGAAAGTCTGCTTGGTTGGAACCACCACTTCAGCATCTGGTTCTCCGGAGCTTTCGTCCTGGCCTATATTCTGTTAGGCGGCTTGACCTCGGCTATTTACAACGAAGTTATGCAGTTTTTCCTGATCGTTGCAGGGTTCATTCCACTAGTATTTCTGGGCTTACGTGATGTTGGCGGATGGGCCGGTCTTACGGCACGCCTTGAAAAAGTGTCTACCTCAAACGGCTACGGTCCCGGTGCTTATACAAAGGCCTGGGCTTATATGGGCTCGGCGGATGCCAATCCGATGGGGGTGGAATGGTTCGGCTTGGTGATGGGTTTGGGCTTCGTTCTTTCCTTTGGATATTGGTGTACTGATTTTCTTGTAGTGCAGCGTGCCATGGCGGCTAACTCCATGTCTGCCGCGCGACGGACTCCACTGATTGCTGCTGTTCCCAAAATGATTTTCCCATTCCTGGTGATCCTGCCCGGTATGATCGCCATCGCACTTACGTATCAAAGTGGAGCGAGTAACTTTGCACTTCCCAAAAAATTAGACGGAACTTTCAACTACGATTTGGCCATCCCCATGATGATGGTGCAGTATTTTCCATCGGGCATGCTGGGCTTAGGTTTGACTGCGTTGCTGGCTTCGTTCATGTCGGGTATGGCCGGCAACGTCACGGCATTCAACACCGTTTGGACTTACGATATTTACCAGGCCTACATTAAGAAGGACGGCGATGATAAGCACTACTTGATGGTTGGCCGGCAAGCGACGGTCTTCGGAATTATCGCCTCAGTAGGCGCGGCATACATGGCTGCCAGTTTCAACAACATCATGGACATGTTGCAGCTAGTATTCGCCTTCGTCAACGCTCCGCTCTTCGCCACTTTCATGTTGGGAATGTTTTGGAAACGGGCTACTGGGCATGGCGCATTCACCGGTTTGCTTTCTGGTACATTTGCCGCGGCAATCCATCATGGCTTGACTCTGCCGCTGCACGCTGCGGTTGGAATCAAAGGTGGCTGGTTGGGTGCTATGAAAGTGTATCCCAGCGAGATGGCCCAGAATTTCTGGACAGCTATTTGGGCCTGGACCACCTGCTTTGTAATCACGATTCTGGTGAGCCTTGTGACAAAACCCAAAGCAGATAACGAACTCAAGGGTCTGGTTTATTCGTTGACGCCTAAGCCAAGCGAAAAAGGCTTGGCCTGGTATCAGAAACCGGGGATTGTTGGAATTGGCGTGCTGATCCTGATTCTTGTCTTGAACCTAATTTTTCTTTGATCCGGTCATGCTCAAGCCTCGCACCTCTTGGGCAATCGCGCGAGCCACTTCGCGTTGCACAGTGAATGGCTCGTTCAATCCGCGTTCGTATTCCCCAGCCCACCGCTTCCAGCCTTGTTTGGGTTTCATTAAGATTGCTTCTATTCGACGGCGATCTTCACTACGCCGGATTGAGAGGGTAAGCACTGCCTCGGCACCCAACTTTTCTGCGGTCAATTGCAACCTTTCATCCGCCATATTTTGATTTCGATTACGATACTCAACGAAAAGCGGCCAGGCGACAACACGAAGATCTGAGTTCCTGGAAAGCTCCGAAGCAACAACTTCACCCAAAGCATCGGAGAACTCCTTATCTTGCGGATCGGAAAAGGGAACTACCAGGATGGTCAACCGCTCTGCGGAAGCAACCGAACGAAGGTTCCAAACCACGGCGATCAACCCGACTAAAGCTATGGCCCCCAGCATCCAATGCCAAGACCACCGGCGGGGAGTTCCAATTGGCAAGGGTGGGGTGGGCGTGAAGGCTTCGAATGTTGGTGCATAGCTTCCTTTGGGGAATGCGATTCGAATGGAAGCATCACGGCCCGGTCCTTCGTAATACTCTTGCAACTTTGAGCGCAACCGCCTCGCCTCCACTCTGACAATGGGATCCATACGTGGGTCGAAATCGGCCCCTCGATCAAAGACTTCGGTCCCAAGCAGGTATTCCTTCAGGGAGGCTCCGTCACCAGCGAGTTCCTTTTCAACTGCAAAGGTAACGAACCGGCAAAGGCGCGGGGAGTTTACAAAACCTTCGCTGGCCACCAAATGATTCAATGCCGCTGTTATCTGCTGTGGAGGAATCACGCCTCACTTTCCCAAACAATGGTCTTCGAGTCAATGATATCTTGGACTTTCGCAGGAAGATTACGGTAGCTTACGGTAATCTAGCTTGCAAATACTGTACTTGTGGGTTTGCTAGCATGAGACTGGGCAACAGGAGGTGCACTTATGCACTATTTGAAACAAACCAGAAACCTGATCCTTGCAGCAGTCCTCTGCGGGTCCATTTACGGTGGACCGGAACTTATCTGCCGGCAATGGGTATCCACACCGGGATCTACTTTTGAGGCAATTGAACCGCTTCGCAAGGTTGCGATGGAAGCCGATGACAGCCCTGCGCACAAAATCGCCGCGCGCAAAAAGTTGGCTGACCTTCGCGCAAGCATTCGTCCTGATGACCCACTAACCTTACTCAAAGCCGGCTACTGGGCAGCTGTAATGAATGCCATTGCTGTGACTGACGAAACAGATGGTCCTGAGTTGATCCAGAAAGCTGTCGAGTTAAAGCCCAACGATCCAGAGTATCATTTCTTCGCTGCAATGGCGTATTTTGTAACCGGACAGAAGGCACTTTACAAGAAGCATTGGGATCGCGCGAGGGAGCTTTCTAAACCTGGTTCGGCTGTGGCTCGTAATTTGAAGAATTACGAAACGGAACTTGCAGCTCGGGTACGATAGTCTTATATAAATGGAACTCGATATCCGCCTGCCTATCGGAATGATGTTCGTCATCTTCGGTGCCGTGCTCACTACCTATGGAATGGTCTCCGACCCTGCCATATATCAGCGATCGCTAGGCATCAACATGAATTTGGACTGGGGCGCAGTCATGCTGATTACTGGAGCAGTGCTGCTTTATTTCGGGCGGCGGGCGGGATCGAAACATTGAAAAAGGCCGTATTTCGCGCGCCCGGGCGCGTGAATCTGATTGGCGAACATACTGACTACAACGGCGGTTTTGTTTTGCCGGCGGCAATTCACCTGGGCACAATTGCAGAAGCTTCCCTTCGCCCTGATGAACAACTGGTGATCCATTCCGCCAACTTCTGTGAAACTCATGCCTTCGATGGTGCCGACATTTCACCTCGCGGCAATTGGTCAGACTATCCACGTGGTGTTTATATTCAACTTCGCCGTGCTGGCGTGAACTTGAAAGGAGTCGATCTTTCAATCAACGGCGATGTTCCATTGGGTGCCGGTTTGAGTTCCTCAGCTTCGGTGGAAGTTGCTGTTGCATCGGCTTTGCTTGATATCGCCGGAGAACAGATGGAGACGAAGGCATTGGCACTGCTCTGCCAACGGGCGGAGAACGAATTCACTGGAGCCCAATGCGGCATTATGGATCAGTTCATTTCCGTGCATGGTGCGGAAGGTTCAGCAGTGCTGCTGGATTGTGAGAGTCTGCAACATAAAGTAACGCCAATTCCACCCGGCTTGATCCTGGTGATCGCCAATACGATGGTGAAACATAAGCTTGCTGGCAAAGGCCGGGGCGGCCTAGTGGCATCCAAGCCTTCGCTGCCGCCCCAGGTCCGTTTTGCCGGCGGGTACTTAGGAGCCGGCGGTGAATATAACCTTCGCCGCTCAGAATGTGAAATGGCCGCGCTGCAAATGAAGGTGCCTTCCCTGCGCCATGCCACGCTCGCCCTGCTGCAAGCAAATGCGTCGAACCTAAGCACCGCAGAATTTCGGCGCGCTCGCCACAACATTACTGAAAATGCCCGCGTTCAGCAGTTTGCCTCTGCTGCGGATTGCGAGGATCTGCGCACACTAGGAGAGTTAATGGCAGCCAGCCACGCCAGCTTGCGTGACGATTTTGAAGTGAGTTGCCCTGAGTTGGATTCGATGGTGGAAGCAGCACAAGGTCTGCCCGGTTTGGTCGGTGCACGGATGACCGGCGGTGGCTTTGGTGGATCAACAATCAATCTGGTGGAAGAAGCAAAGGCTGAGCAATTTACGATTGCCCTGCGGCAAGCCTATGAACGAATCACAGGGATTGCTCCTCAAGTGATTCTTACTCGCGCATCACAAGGAGTGCAGGCATGCTTGATTTAAGTCAACACTCTCATCGCCGTTGGAATCCGCTACGGCGGGAGTGGGTGTTGGTATCGCCCCATCGTGCAACGCGCCCCTGGCAGGGTCAAACGGAATTGCCTTCCACGGTGGAGCAACCTCGTTACGACCCGCATTGCTACCTTTGTCCTGGCAATGAAAGAGCCGGTGGCAAGCGCAATCCGTCTTACGAAACCACATTCACTTTTGACAACGACTTCCCTGCCCTGCTGCCCGATTCCCCTGCTGGACGGCATCAACAAGGAGAACTATTGGTAGCTGAAGGAGCACCAGGACATTGCCGTGTAGTCTGCTTTTCACCACGTCATGATCTGACTCTGGCAAAAATGTCGCTCGCCGAAATCGAACGGGTTGTTGATTTGTGGGTGGATCAGTATGTGGAATTAGGCAGCATTCCGGAAATCGTGTCAGTGCAGATATTCGAAAATCGCGGAGAGATGATGGGTGCCAGCAATCCTCATCCGCATTGCCAGATTTGGGCTGATGACCGTGTCCCGAACGAGTTGGCCGTGGAGTTGGGTTCGTTTGAAGATTATTTCCGCCGGATTGGCCGTTCTTTGCTGGCCGACTATGGCGCGGTGGAGGAAGAACGAATCGTCTTTGAGAACGAGCATTTCTGGACGGTAGTTCCATTTTGGGCAGTATGGCCTTTTGAGACGATGATCATTCCCAAGGTTCATATGACCGGGATGGATCAGATGAGTCATGAAGAGCGGCAAGGGTTGGCCGACGCTCTGCAGCGCTTGACGCGCCGTTATGATGCGTTGTTCGGAGTGCCATTTCCTTATTCAATGGGTTTTCACCAACGGCCAACAGATGGAGAACAACACGAAGGATTCCATTGGCACGCCCACTTTTATCCTCCCTTGTTACGTTCTGCGACTGTGCGGAAGTTCCTGGTTGGCTATGAGATGTTAGGGATGCCGCAACGCGATATTACTCCAGAGATGGCTGCGGCGAAGTTACGGGAAGCTGTATGATCGGCGTCTTGGCGGCCCTTTCGACCACTTCATTGTTTCTGTGATGATAAGTCCATTTGTGTGAACCATCTAGTCCCAATTTTCTCAACTCACCTACCGTTTTTGGTTGATTCACCACAAGGCAAGTTTTATTAAGTAACTAAGGACAAAGCAGGTTAGCGTCACATAATCAGCCGCGCCCCGTCCGCTGTCTGAATACAGCTGGTAGAGTGCAGGCATGGAAATAGCAATCGGAACGACTCATACCAAGCAATCTGCCTTGTCGCCCCTAAGCTCGATCACAAAAATCAGCTCCTTTGGCGCAGAGCCCACCGTCGGTTTGAGTTCCCCAGCATCGGTGGACGTTGCTGTATTGGGACTTCATCATCGGCCAACAGATGGGTGGTTACAGGAGGGGTTCCATTGGCACGCCACTTTATCCGCTGTAGTTGCGTTCTGCCACTGTGCGAAAGTTCCTGGTTGGCTATGAGATGTTAGGGATGCCGCAACGCGATATTACTCCAGAGACGGCAGTTGCGAAGTTACGGGAAGTCGAGTAGGGGAAACTCAAAAAGTTAGAGGTAAGCTAATAATATGCGCTTGTTACTTTTCTTATGTGTTGCTTTGCTTCAAGCCGATACCTATCCACGTCAACCTGGGGTGGATGCCATCCACTATGCGTTTCAACTCACGCTATCGGACACTACGGATGAAATCGTAGGCGTGGCAACCATTGATCTGCGATTCCAATTAGAAGGAGTCAAGGAGGTTGCGTTGGATCTGGCGTCACCAATGACGGTGACTGAAGTGTCGGGGCTTCCTTTTCAGCACACCGGCAATCGATTGGTTATCCAGTTGCCCTCTTCTCCGAAAATTGAGGAACGGCGGAAATTCCAGGTTTCCTATCATGGAAAACCAAGTGGTGGCCTGCGCATTATCAAGAACAAGTATGGGGAACGAACATTCTTCAGCGAAAACTGGCCGAATCAAGCACAGCAATGGCTGCCGATGATTGATCATCCTTATGACAAAGCGACAAGCGAATTTCTGATTACCGCACCTTCGCACTACCAAGTGATTTCCAATGGTCTACTGATAGAGGAAGCGGATCAAGGCAACGGGCAACGGCTTACGCATTGGAAGCAGTCAGTGCCAATTGCATCGTGGTTGAATGCCATTGGAGTTGCGCAATTTTCTGTTCGGCACTTTGGCTCGGCGAAAGGCATTGCTCTCTCAACCTGGGTCTACCATCAGGATCGAACACAAGGGATTGCCACTTTTGACAAGCCCACCATTCAAGCCATCGAATTTTTTAGTGACTACGTTGGTCCCTTCGCATATGAAAAGCTTGCCAATGTCGTAGCTGCTGGACTCAACGGCGGTACCGAACATGCCAGCGCCATTTTTTATGGAGAAAAGTCAGTTACGGACAAACCCGCGACGAACCTCGTTTACCACGAAATCGCTCATCAATGGTTTGGCGATGCGGTGACAGAAAGTGATTGGGATGAAGTTTGGCTTAGCGAAGGCTTCGCCACTTACTTCACTCTTCTTGGTGTGGAACATTACGAAGGACGTGATTCATTTGTCGCTGGGTTGAAGCAGAGTAAGGCAGGGATTTTTGAATTGGAGACCAAACTGCCAAACACGCCCATCATCCATGACAATTTGTCGGATATGAAGAACGTGCTCAATCGCCTCATTTACCAGAAAGGTGGCTGGACCCTGCATATGCTGCGTGGCATTGTCGGCAGGGAAGTTTTTCAAGCGGGCATTCGCGATTACTACCAGCAATTCCGCGATCGGAATGCAACCACTGCTGATTTCCGTAAAGTGATGGAACAGCACTCAGGCTTGCAATTGAGTTGGTTCTTCGATCAATGGCTGCGGCGCGCCGGCGTGCCGGTTGTGGAAGGCAGTTGGTTGTATAACGTCGCGGCAAAGAAGATTGAAATTTCGTTACGGCAAACGCAACCTGGAGACGTGTACATCTTACCGCTGGAAATTGGAGTAGGTGGAGTGGTCAGTAAAATCTCCATGACGGATAAAACACAACGCTTCGAAATTGCCTCAGATAAGGCTCCGGATTCATTGATCCTGGATCCGAACACGTGGGTGCTGATGAAGGCAAATTTCAGCGCGAAGTGAGTTCCCCTTGGATGGCTATGGACGTGCCGGAACTTTGTCGACTACACCGCCACCTTGCTTCACTAACTTTTCCAGATCGTCTAGCTCAGTCGGCAGGAACGAAGTGAAATTCTCGTAACCGTTGGCAGTGATGGCAACAACATCTTCATAACGCACATATAGGTTCTCCTCTGGAACCCAAAGTTGCGGGTCAATACTGAGCACATGACCTGGCTTCAGAGGACCTGGGCCGTAAGGTCCATCGTCATGTACGGTCATACCAACAGGATGCGAAAGGACACCACCACCGGTTTCAACCAGCTTTTTCGCGGCTTGCTCATACTCTGGCTTTGAAAACTTGCTTCTGGCCAGAATGGGAGCCATTGCCTTTTTCGCGTCATCCAAGATTTGCCGCGGTGTGGAGCCGGGAATCAGGAGCTTCATCACTACATTTCGATACTCCAAAACAAACTGGAGTAACTCTCGCTGCACTGCCGTGTACTTGCCATTCACAGGCCATACTCGGCCAATGTCGCTGGTGTAATAACGGTATTCCGGTGCGTAGTCGAACAGCACCAAATCGCCACTATCCATGCGGCGATTGTTGCGATAGTAATGAGCATTCCAGATGTTCTGCGTTCCGGATGCGGCAATGGAGCGATAGCCTTCCAAGCGGGCGCCATTCACCAAATAGATGTATCGGGCAGCCGCATCCAATTGGTATTCATAAATACCAGGCTTGGTGCTGCGCATTGCTTCCAGCAGTCCCATGCCTGCAATTTGCGATGCGCGTCGGATGACAGCAATCTCAGCAGGGCTTTTCACACTGCGCATTTCGTCTAAGATTGCAGTGAAGTCTAAAACTGCCGCCCTTGGATATCGGGCACGAATGAGATTAGCGAACTGAGTTTCGCGAGGCAGGCGGCCATCCCAATAGTCTGTTGCGATGCTGGCGTTGGCATTTTGCAATTCAAAGCGGCTTTGCGAGTTCCCTTCAGCTGGGCTGAACAGAGTATAGATTGTTCGCGGTGCGCCGCCTGGCAATTTGCCGAACCAATCGTCACGCATGGCATCGGTGCTCAGAACTTCATCAACACCAGTAAGCTGCTTCACTTGAGTTGCATCTTCGGCGGAAAGTACCTTACCTTCGGATCTTTCCAACCGCGGATTACGCGGTGGAAGGTAAAGCGTCACTTTCTGATTCCGGCCATCTAACAGCAAGTAAGAATGTGGAGTTTCAATACCGCAGAGATAATAAAATTCGTTGCTTTGTCTGGGCATGGAAAAACCATTCGTAAGCGGGACACCTTGAAGGACAGTTACGGCCTCGCCGCCAATTTTTCCGAATATCTTCTGCCACCGAGCCTTGAATTCGGCAGGCGTGAAGTCTGTCTGGTAAGTGGCGTCTGCTTGCCCAAAAGCAAGGAGAGGCAGACAAAGCAATAGAAAAAGTCGATAAATCATAGTCCTCATTTTAGCCTTACGGAGCGCAAAAGAGTATCAAATAGCATTCTTTCTGCGGCGGTGCCGGGCATCAGAAATTCAAAATGTGCGGCATCTGGAACGTTGATCACTTCTACACGATCTCCTTTTGCTTTTGCCTTCGAAACATAAGCGGCAAACAAGCGGCCTGGAACCGCACGATCCACATCACCAAATAGAAGTGTTTGTGGAACGCCAATAGGCAGAAGATACAGCGGCGAGGCGGCGCGATAATGATCGGGCACATCCGCAGGAGCACCACCTAGAGTTGTTTCTTGAAACTTCCCGCAAACGTCCAGCCCGTAAGTTGCGAACGCGTCCAGGTCAACAATGCCAGCGATTGGCACGGTTGCTGCGATGGGCAAAGGCTTGGTGGTGTAAAGGGGGCTGCCCTTAGGAATGTGCTTTCGACCGGCCGCCCACAATGCCAAATGTCCACCAGCAGAATGACCCGTCGTGACGACGCGCCGCAGGTCCAACTTATTAGCCTGGGCAATGGTGCGCAGATGATCAATGGCCAATCCCGCATCATGAATCGTTGCGGGCCAACCACCTCCGGGTTGATGTGCCAACCGGTATTCAATGTTCCAAGTAGCAGCCCCAGCATCGGCCAGCCGTGAGGAGAGATTGGTCATGTAAGAGGCGTCAGCAAAGTTGCCCCAACAGCCGCCGTGAATCACCACGATTACTGGATGCAGGCCTTTGCCTTTAGGCAAGCGAAGTTCACCGAACTGATGAGGGTCAGGACCATAGGCGATTTTTTTGTCAGGGGGCCGGGCCGGGAGTTTGTTTAAGTCGCCAATGGTAACTTTCGCAGTTTGGCCAAGTAGGGCGGCAGTGCAAAGAATTGAGAGGTAGAACGTCATGGGTGAATCGTACGATTGTAGGCACACTCCTGACTTAATGGGGCAGTTGTAACTTTAAGTATGTGAGCTTAGGGGGAAGTCCCGTATTATGAACGCGCGAAAAATCTATATGAAAAGTGAATGAATCCCCGCAACCTTGGAGCATCGGATAAGAAAGGTATTTTGATGATACACAAGCAAGTATTGGCTTCCCAATTACGTTTTTCTTCTGTAGTATTGTGCGAAGGGTCTGCGACCGAATTAACTAAAAAGGAACATTGAATGACGATTGGAAAACGCATGACTGCTGAGTTTATTGGAACGTTTTGGCTAGTGTTCGGCGGTTGCGGTAGTGCTGTTCTGGCTGCTGCATTTCCGCAGGTTGGAATTGGCTTGCTTGGTGTTTCGCTGGCGTTTGGCTTAACAGTGCTGACCATGGCTTATACATTCGGCCACATTTCAGGTTGCCACCTTAATCCCGCCGTAACTGCCGGTTTGGTAGTGGCTGGCAAGTTTCCTGCAGGAGAGGCATTGCACTACGTAGTTTCCCAAGTTCTTGGAGCGATTGCCGGTTCTGGGATTCTCTACATAATTGCTAGTGGCAAGGTGGGATTCAGTCTCGCCGGAGGATTTGCTTCCAACGGTTTTGATACGCATTCGCCCGGAGGTTATTCGATGATGGCGGCATTTGTGGCTGAGACCGTTCTTACCTTCATGTTCCTTACGGTAATTTTAGGTTCAACCGATCGCCGGGCTCCAGTGGGCTTCGCACCCATCGCCATAGGGCTTTGCCTAACCCTGATCCACTTAGTTGGAATTCCAGTTACTAATCTTTCGGTAAACCCTGCGCGCAGCACTGTCCGGCTGTTTTTGTTGGAGGATGGGCGGTTGAGCAATTATGGTTGTTTTGGATCGCACCGATTGTGGGCGCGGTTCTTGCGGCTCTGGTCTACAAAGGCATGTTTGAATCCGAATCAAAGTAACTAAGGGTCAGGGTTTTCAGTAACGCCGCCAGGCAGGACGCATTTTCGTCCGTCAAATGCGGTAGTGGCATTAGGTTCGTGCTGAATTGCAGTGCGGGCCGGGTGGATGCTTGTAGTTGTTCCGCTACTTGATCCAAAGATTTCTGACGGCCACGGGGCACACCAGCGAAGAACACTCCTAGTCCGCGATTTCTTGCCACGGTTAGAAAGCTGATCTTCGCCTCTGATAGCCCCCCGTCTGGACGCAAAGTCGGCTCTTCCATGACACGGCTATTGGATGATAGCTAGCGGTGTCGTCGGCTGAAAAACCAGCGGCAATAAGCTCTCGTTCCCAATTGGGAGAGTATATTGGATTGCATTTTAAGTGTCTAAGGTACCAGCAGCGATTCCTTAAGGTCAGAGTAGCACCAGCTTCCGCTCGTTTATTTGCAGCAGTTTCCGTTCCTTCTTCCGCAAGCGGCATTCTTGCAAAGTTTCAGGGTGCTTGACTT
>JAYUSZ010000072.1:0-14706 GCA_043755435.1 Bryobacterales bacterium
GCCTGTAAGCCTTTCGTTCCAGTGATAGCGGTAATCCGTGTAGAGCACAAACATAACCGGCAGCGATTCATGAGCGTTGGAGTGCAAAAACTTAGCCACTGAAAGTGCCGCCAATTCGCGCTGTGAACTGAGCAGCTTCAAAGATCCAAGCGGGTTGGCTTTCGCAAACTTTAAAGGCGAGCGAAGTTCGGGTGCAAGCGATTCTGGAAGCACGAAGAATCCGTAGAGCGCATTCGCCAAGCTTAAGATTGCAGCAGCCCAGAAGGGATAGCGCAGGTCGATTGCTCCGAGGATTCCGCCCAGCGCCGGGCCCAGAATAAACCCAATGCCGAACGATGCGCCAAGCATTCCGAACTTTGCAGCACGTTGATCCGGCGGAGTAACATCGGCTACGTAAGCACTCGCGGTTGGAAAGCTGGAGGCGGTCAGCCCAGAGATGGCACGTCCCAGAAACAGCCATCCGAGGGAGGGTGCAAGGGCCATCAAAATATAGTCCAGCCCTAAACCGAAGTTCGAGAGCAGGATCACTGGCCGTCGGCCAAACCGATCGGACAATGCTCCAATCGCTGGTGAGAATAAGAACTGCATGGCGGCCCAGGTGAAGGCAAATAGGCCTGTCGCGCTGGCGGCATCGGCGATGTTACCTTGTTCAAATTGAATAATGAGTTTGGGCAGAACAGGAACAGTAATGCCCAGCGCGAGCATGTCCAGCAGGACAGTTATGAAGACAAAGATGAAGGCTGCTCGTCCGTGGTGCAACATCTGTTTCTCAAGAAATCAGGCGTGAACGGGGCGAGCGGCTATTTCAGTAAGCTTGGCCAGTAACTGATCTTCAAACGCGTAATTTGGCGGTGGAAAATGGTTGTGAGCCTTGTACCACTTATAGGTTTCTTTCATCCCCGTTGCAAAGTCGGTCGGCTTGAACTTCAGAACACGCTGCGCCTTGGTCACTAACATGGTGATGGGAGGCATATCGAAATAGATTCCGAAGTAAAGCTGAGGCCCCAGCGGATGTCCACCAGCGCGCAGAATCCGCTCACGGGGAATGCGGACAATTTCCACTTTCTTATTGGCGGCATCGGCCAGCGCTTGCACCATATCATTTTGCGTTTGTGGTTTGGGACTGGCGATATTGAAGGCATGACCAACAGCCGCGGGCTCTTCCATGGCTCGCATGCACGCCTGAACCAGATCCTTCACATAGACGAACTGCATTAAACGGCGGCCGTCACTGGGTACGATAATTTGCCGTTGGTCGCGAATCCGGTCCCAGAAAAAAGCTTCGCGATAGTAAGGATTCCCTGGACCGTAGATATAAGGAGGGCGGAGTGTTGTTGCTGGAAAGTTATGCCTCTGGTGGAGGCGGAACAGCATGCGCTCGGTCATCGCCTTGTTGCGCATGTAAGCGTCGGGGTGATTTTCATCGGCTAGCGCATCGCCTTCGTAATGGTTCAAACCGTCAGCATAGGCGGCTACACTCGATAGAAAAACGTAGCGCTTTAACGAGTCTCCGAAAGAGGCACGGGCGCAGGCTTCCACCTGAGCTGCGGTGGTGCCGCGTTCCCAATCATAGACGTTATCGAACACAACCTCGAAGTTTTTGCCTGTCAAGGCAGCCTTGATCTGCGCGGCGTCATTGCGGTCTGCCTGCAGATTTGCAATCTTCTTTCCCAGGTCGTGCTCTGGTTTGCGATGAAGCACTGTTACTTCATGGCCGGCTTTCACTAATTCCTGAACTAGTGTCCGTCCAATGAAGAGAGTGCCGCCAATTACAAGAACTTTCATTTACTAAAAATTGCTCTCTATCAAGTTAGTCGTAATACTCAAGGCCAAGATGTGTAATCAAATCTTCGCCTCGCATCCAACGCAAAGTGTTCTTCAACTTCATAAGTTGGATGAAAATATCATGTTCAGGGTAAAGCCCGGGAGCCGTCATCGGACCCTTAAAATAGAAAGAAAGCCATTCCTGAATACCCTTCATACCGGCACGCTGTGCCAGATCAAGGAACAACACCAGGTCCAACACCAAGGGTGCGGCAAGAATGGAATCGCGGCACAGAAAATCAACCTTGATTTGCATCTTATAGCCGAGCCAACCGAAAATGTCGATGTTATCCCAACCTTCTTTAGCATCGCCGCGCGGTGGATAATAATTGATCTTCACCGAATGATAAAGATCCTTATACAGCATCGGATACAAAGTCGGTTGCAGGATCTGTTCCAGCACACTCAGCTTGGTTTCTTCCTTGGTCTTGAAGCTGCCTGGATCTTCCAGCACTTCCCCATCACGATTGCCCAAAATATTGGTTGAGAACCAGCCTTCAACCCCCAGCATCCGGGCTTTGAAACCAGGAGCCAGCAGCGTCTTCATGAAGGTCTGCCCGGTTTTGAAATCCTTGCCGCAAATCGGAACACCGCGATCACGAGCCAGGTCCAATAACGCCGGAATATCGTGCGTCAGGTTCGGTGCGCCATTGGCGAACGGCACACCACTCATTAACGATGCGTAGGCGTAAATTTGGCTTGGAGCAATCAGCGGATCATTGTTACGCAAACCCGCTTCAAATTCTTTCAGCGAGGAATGAACCTGACTTGCTTTGAAAAATGTTTCGGTGGAGCCACACCAGATCATCACCAGCCGCGCGCAATTATTTTTCTTTTTGAATTCAGCAATGTCGGCCATCAACATCTTGGCCTTATCCATTTTTGTCTTCGCCTTTTTCACGTTCGGACCATTGATCCGCTTCACGTACTCTTGATCAAAGACGGCCTTCATGGGGCGGATGGCTTCTAGAGGTTTGCGAACTTTCTTGAGAACTTCCTTGTCCAAAACACTGGCGTTGGTGGCCGCTTCGTAGGCGGTGTCTTCATAAATGTCCCACCCGCCAAAAACCAGATCTTTCAAATCTGCAAGTGGTACAAAATCTTTAATGCGGGGAGTCCGGCCATCGGTGCGCTTCCCTAAACGGATGGTGGCAAGTTGCGTCAAGGACCCAATAGGTTGTCCCAAACCACGTTTGATAGCTTCCACACCTGCAATAAAAGTTGTGCTTACTGCGCCAATACCAGGGATCAAAATTCCTAGCTTTCCCTTGGCTGGCGCGATCTGTACGTTAGACTTTTGAGGCAATATCTAAAAACTCCTAAATAGGGGCTAAAGTTGAAGTTAAAATCCGGCTCAATGTTATACTATCACTGTCATGCCCGTTCGCGCGACAATTTCCACGATTTCAACCGTGGTAGTGGATGATGAACAACTGGCGCGAGATGAACTCTCGTTCCTGCTGCGTGATTTCCCGGATATTGAAATAATTGCCACCGCTGATAATGGCCTGGATGCCCTGAAATTAATCGAGAATTCAGAGCCTGACTTGGTATTCCTTGACGTAGAAATGCCTGGGCTTGACGGCATTGGAGTGATTCGGCACCTTCGCGAAAAGAATATTCCGCTACCTTATTTCGTAATGGCTACGGCTTACGAACATTATGCCGTGGAAGCATTTCGTCAGGAAGCTACCGATTATCTTTTAAAGCCAATTGAAAAAGAACGGCTTGCGCAGACCATTGAAAGGGCGCGCCGCGTGGTTGGGGAACGAACTCGTGTGGCTGAAGCGGCCATGGTTGCGCCGCCCCGCACTGCTGCCCAACAAGCTTCACAACAGCGCGCGAAAATTCTTGTGCGCAAAGAAGGCCGGCAATATATTGTGGATGCCCAGGACATTATCTACGCCACTATCGATGATGGAGTGATCTCTGTTGTGTGCGCCACGGTTGAAGGTGAGACAAACTACGGAACCATGGAAGAGTTGCAATCCAGTTTGGATGGCGATCAGTTTTGGCGTGTGCATCGTTCCTGGTTGATCAACATTAATCGCATCCGCGAAGTGATCCCCTGGTTCAAAAGTACGTTTCAACTAAAGATGGATGATAAACGGCAGACAGAAGTGCCGGTAAGCAGAGTGCAAACCAAAAGGTTGCGCACACTGTTAAAGTTATAGCGGCAAGTTATGGATAAGTGCGCCTAGTTAGTAAATCCAGTAAGTTTATAATGAGTAATTGACAATCACCGCCCGCACCGCCGCCTTTGATGTTCTTCTGCGCACGCACTCTGGCGCCTGGGCCGATGAAGTCCTGCGGCCCATTTCCGAACACTTGAGTGAAAGAGATGCTGCGCTGGCCCACCAACTGACGTTTGGATGTCTGCGCTATCAAGCCCAACTCGATTTCCTCATCAACCATTTTTCCGGGAAGCAGATCAAACTGGATTTGGAAGTTCGCATCGCCCTTCGCCTGGGCATTTTTCAACTGCGTTACCTGGACCGCATCCCATCACATGCCGCCGTGGCTGAAACTGTGGACTTGGTGAAGCGGGCTCGCAAGCGGTCGGCCACAGGTTTGGTGAATGCCGTCCTGCGCAAAGTTACTCGCGATCCAATCCCGTTTCCCGACCGGGCAACGGAGCTCTCCATGCCAGATTGGCTGCTCGGTTCCTGGACGAAACAACACGGGGAAGCCGCAGCCAATGCCATTGCCCGCACCTTCCTTGCGCAGCCCGAGGCGCACTTTATGGAGGGCCATCAAATGGATATTGGAGCGCAATCTATTGTCCCTTTGCTTGATCTTCAACCCGGAATGCGACTGCTGGACCTGTGCGCCGCTCCCGGGAATAAAACCATGCAAGCTCTCAGCACCGGGGCTGAAGTCATCGCCTGCGACCTGCACCTTCACCGTTTGCGCCAGGTCAGTTGCCCTCAACGTGTGGTGCTGGATGCCACTACTGTGCTGCCATTTCACACTTTATTCGACCGCATTCTGGTCGACGTACCTTGTTCTGGCACCGGGACGCTGGGGCGGAATCCTGAAATCAAATGGCGCTTGACCCCAGCCGATATTGAAGATCTGGCCGGCCGCCAAGTGAAGATCCTCAATAATGCCCTAAGTCTACTGAAGCCAGGCGGCAAATTGGTGTACTCTACCTGCTCACTGGAACAAGCCGAAAACGAACATGTTGTAAACCAAGCCGCAGAGGGCCGCAGTATCGAAAGTTTTTACAGAATACCAGGGCTCCAGCATGGGGATGGTTTCTATGCCTCCGTGATAACATCGTAGAAGCCTAAAATGGTTGAAATTCTTCCCTCCATCCTCTCAGCGGACTTTGCCCGGCTGGGTGAAGACATCCATCGCGTGGAAGCAGCAGGTATCCGCATGCTTCATGTGGATGTGATGGATGGCCATTTTGTACCCAATATTACACTTGGACCCCCGGTAGTGAAATCCATCCGTAAAATCACTAAGTTGACCCTGGACGTCCACCTTATGATCAGCGATCCGGATCTGTTCGTTGGGGCCTTCGTAGAGGCTGGTGCGGGTATGGTGTCTGTGCATCAGGAGGCTTGCCGCCACTTGGACCGGACTTTGAGAATGATCCAGGCCGAAGGTGCCGAAGCGGGAGTGGTAATTAACCCCGCGACGCCGGTTTCCACCTTGGATGAAGTGTTGGATTTTGTCGATTACGTCCTGGTGATGAGCGTCAATCCAGGCTTCGGTGGGCAGAAGTTCCTTCCGCGATCGTTGGACAAAGTACGGCAGTTGGCAACACGGCGACGGGAACGTGGACTTTCGTTTGCTATAGAAATTGATGGTGGCGCGGGCCTAGCCAATATCGGCGACATCACCCGGGCCGGTGTGGATTTAGTGGTGGCCGGCTCAAGCGTGTTTGGAACTCCAGATCCCGCGCAAGCCGTCCGGGAATTGAGCCTTGCAGCGCGAGGCGCCGTGGCGGTTCACGTATAGGAAAGCTGTTGCGGTTCATGTCTGAAAAATTTTGAAGTAGAGGCATTAGGAAAAGCATGAAGTTTCGATCCTTACGATCTTTGTTAGGTGTAGTTTTAGCAGCAATGGCGATGCTGGCAACCGGTGGCTGCGTCAAGCGCAAGTATGAAAATCCAATTGGCAAGGACACCAAGCAGCCCGATAAGGTGCTGTTTGACAAAGCTGTGGCCGATATTGAGCGCGGGCGCTACGAAGTTGCCCGCATCACATTGCAAACATTGATGAATACCTACGACACCAGCGAATTTCTGGCAAAGTCCAAGCTGGCGGTGGCCGATAGCTGGTTCCGCGAAGGCGGGTCGCACGGCATGGCTCAGGCTGAGGCAGAATATAAGGACTTCATTCTGTTTTACCCAACCATGGAAGAATCGGCGGAAGCGCAGGAAAAAGTCTGTACCATCCATATTAAGCAGATGGAGAAGCCGGATCGCGATGATAAGCACGCATTCAAAGCTGAAGAAGAATGCCGTCTACTACTAACGCAGTTTCCCAATTCCAAATTCGCTCCGCAAGTGCAGCAATTGCTCCGTAATATCCAAGAGGCACTGGCTGAAAAGGAAATGCGGGTAGGCACCTACTACCACGGTAAGGGTTCGCATCCCGCTGCCGCCAACCGGCTGCAGGCTATGACGGATCAGTATGTTCTTTATTCTAAGGCAGATGAGGCTCTGTGGATGCTAGGAGATTCGTATGCGAAAATGGGACCGAAATTCAAACAAAGATCGCTGGATTCCTACGCCAAGATCGTAAGGGATTATCCATTAAGTAGCTGGACCGATGCGGCTAAGAAGAAATTGACGGCTGCCGAGGCCACCATTCCTGATGCCGATCCAGTGGCGTTGGCCCGCATGAAGTACGAACGGGAAAATGCCACCAAAGCTGGAATGATACACAATTTCTGGCAAACCTTCGCACGCGGCCCGGACACTATAATGGCTGCTAAAAGCGGTACTCCTGCCATGGCGAACATGAAGCCAACCATCCCAGTGAGCGTTCCAGCCGTCGCGGCCGCAACCGCTACTACAGATTTAGGAGCAACGGTGCTTCCAGCCAGCGGCGGGGCGCTGGATACTAATCCTGATGCGCGGCAGACCTTGCCGGGCACGGCAGAAAAGCCAGCCGATCCTGCCAGCGGAGTAGCCGGAACTGTGGATGAGACAAAGAAAGCCGCTGCCGGACTTCCCTCTAACTACGATGGCAAGAGCGGCAAGCCATTGAAAAAGAAGAAGGAAAAAGCTCCGAAGAAAGTTACGGTGAAGACCGATTCCGGGGCCAAAGTGGAAGTGAAGGCGCCGACCCCAATCAAGTAAGTTAAAGTCAAATAATGAGCCGTGTTCTTTTAGCTGACGATAGTCCACATGCACAGCGTATGGGCGAACGAATCCTGCGCGAAGAAGGATTTGAAGTGGCGAGCGTTACCGATGGGGAAACGGCCTTGATCCGGCTTCGCGATGTGGATCCTGACCTGATCTTACTGGATGCATTTCTTCCAAAGCGATCCGGGTACGACATTTGTAAAGAAATAAAACAAACCGCTTCTCTAAACTTTACTTCTGTAGTATTAACCTATGGATTAACCGAACCCATTGATTCACAGAAGGTTACAATGTCTGGTGCCGATGCCACACTGCAAAAGCCCTTTGAATCCGGCTCCCTGCTAGAACTGATCCGTCCGCTGGTGGAGCTTGCCCAGAAACGCCGTAAGGATGGTGGGGCAAAGCTAATCCAGAAAGAAATGCCCCCAGCACCTCCCTTACCAAAAGAGGATCCTCAAGCTGCCGCATTTCCCATCCTTCAAAAGCCTGCTCCGGCTTTGGCAACCGCTGGGGTGAAGGCAACATCAGAAACCTCCCCTGACGTTGCTTCCGGCCTGGATAAGTTTGACGAGGAGCGAGTTCGAGCTGCCGTCACGCTAGCGCTGGATGCAGCAATGCCAAAATTGATTGACGAGCTTACTTCAAAAGTTATCCTGGCACTCAAGGAATATTGACTCCTGCGAAAACGGCGGTCACCACACCTTTTCCAACTCAATCTGCCCTCTTTTCAAAGGCTTGCAAAAAAGTAACAGACTGCGCGTTCAAGACCTATGAGACTCTTGATTCAGGAAGACAAATCTATTCGCGATACCCTGGTGCGCTTGTTCTGCAGAAGGTTTTCATCTTCGAATTGAGGATAAAATGCAGTAGCACGTATGCGGTGAATCCCATATGATTGAAATGGTCAACTAAATGGGAACATACTTTCGTAGCGTCCGAACGATACTGTTTTCTACTTTGGCGTGCCTCCCGATTTATCCCCAGGTAAGCTACACGCGTGAAGTTCTACCAATCCTCACCGCACGGTGCCAGCAGTGCCACCAACCCCAAGCCCTGATCGCCAATCCCGCGAAGATGATTAGCATGATCTCCGGTGCCAAACCCTTGATGCCGAAATCGGGGCCTCCGTTGAACGAGGCGCAAGTTAAGTTGCTTACTGCCTGGGTGGCTGAAGGTGCCAAGCCTGGAGAGCAGTGGTGGTCACAACGGCCGCTAGCCAAGACCGCTTTGCCAGCGGTTGGTCATCCTGTGGATTCTTTCATCGCGGCGAAGTTGGCAGAAGTGAAACTTGCTGGATCGCCGGAAGCGGATAAACGTTCCCTGATTCGCAGGCTCACTTACGACTTACATGGACTGCCACCAACGGCAGAGGAAACCTCCAAGTTCTTAGCCGATTCAGCGACCGACGCCTATGAGCGATTGGTCGATCGCCTGCTGGCTTCGCCTCGCTATGGAGAGCGTTGGGCCCGTCATTGGTTGGACGTAGTTCACTATGGTGATTCCCATGGTTACGACAAAGACAAACCACGAGCCAATGCCTGGCCGTATCGCGACTATGTGATCGCCGCTTTCAATAGTGATAAACCGTACGGCCGCTTTGTAGAGGAACAGATTGCCGGGGACGTCCTTCGACCGGATGATCCGCAGGCGATCATCGCCACAGGCTTCCTGGCGGCAGGTCCTTGGGACTTTGTTGGCCATCAGGAATTGCGCGAAGGGACAATGGATAAGAACCTTTCCCGATTGCTGGATCGAGATGACATGGTTGCTGCAACTATGTCCACCTTTGTAAGTCAGACGGTGCACTGCGCACGTTGCCACGATCATAAGTTCGACCCGATTAAGCAGTCCGATTACTATGCAGTGCAATCTGTTTTTGCGGGAATTGATCGCGCCGATAGGCCTTTTGACAACGATCCTGTTACTGCCGCAAGTAGACGGGAACTGCTAAAACAGCGCCGGGCCGTGCAAGTGGAGTTACAGCCACTTATTGACAAGTTGGAAAACGCAGCGTCGCCTGAGTTGGATAGGCTGGATGCCCGCATCAAGGATGCGCGCCTATTAGCGGCTCATATTGCGGAACCGAAAAA
This sequence comes from Bryobacterales bacterium, assembly GCA_043755435.1. Classification (GTDB taxonomy): domain Bacteria; phylum Acidobacteriota; class Terriglobia; order Bryobacterales; family Bryobacteraceae; genus JANXSF01. The sequence continues at coordinate 9,239 of JAYUSZ010000072.1, forward strand.
TCCTGAAGAGGCAGCGCGCAAGCAGGCGCTGAAAGAACGCGGCGATGCTGATACTTTGATTCGGAAAAAGCTTTTGGATGAGTACATGGGGTCCGAGGCGATGGCGAAAATGGCTGCATTGGCAGACCAGGCAAAGCAATTGGATCAAGCCATTGCAGCGCTTCCCAAGCCGCGACAGGTATACGCGGCATCGAATTACTTTGCCCGCACGGGAACGTTTCGGCCAGCGCTTACGCCTCGCCCTGTGCATCTGCTGAGGCGTGGTGATGTGGGTTCCCCTGCGGAGGAGGCCACGCCGGGAGCAATCGGAGTGCGGTTTCAGGTAAGCGATCGAAACGACGAAGGTGCTCGACGGCTTGCGATGGCACGGTGGATTACGAACAAAGATAACGCCCTAACTTGGCGCAGCATTGTGAACCGTGTGTGGCATTTCCATTTTGGGCAAGGCATAGTGGATTCACCCAGTGACTTTGGCCGCATGGGATCGCAACCAACCCATCCTGAGTTACTCGATTGGCTAGCGGTCTGGTTCCAGGATGATGCCAAGGGATCTTTAAAACAACTACACAGGTTGATTGTCACTAGCAAAGCTTATCGGCAAACCTCCGCCAACCGGGCTGACGGGGCAAAGCTTGATGCGGGCAACAAATATCTGTGGCGGATGAATAGAACTCGGCTTGACGCAGAATCGGTGCGTGATTCCATGTTGGCTGTTACTGGTAAGTTAGACCTGACCATGGGTGGACCCGCTGTCCGGATGTTCGCCTTCAAAGACGACCATTCACCGGTGTATGACTACGCGAGCTTTGATCCAACAGCAGAAGGAGCGAACCGGCGCAGCATCTACCGCTTCTTAGTGCGCAGTGTTCCTGACCCGTTTATGGACCGTTTGGATTGCCCGGACTCCGCATTGCTGACCCCTAAGAGATCGACAACGATAACAGCGATTCAAGCACTAGCGGTTTTGAACAATCCATTTGTACTGCGTATGGCCGAGGCTTTGGCAGAGCGTGGCGGCAGCGTAAGGCAATGCTTTCGCTTGGCAATGGGTCGCGATGCGATGCCGGCTGAATTGGCGGAACTGGAAGGCTTTGGCCAGAAACATGGGTTAGTGAACGTAAGTCGAGTGCTGCTGAATAGCAATGAATTTCTTTTTGTGGATTAGAACATGAACAGACGGCAATTTTTGTGGAACTCCGGTGGTGGTCTAGGCGGGCTTGCACTGGCCGAAATGTTGGCAGCCGAACAAGGCGGTTTGCATCACGCACCAAAAGCAAAGCGGGTGGTGCAGTTGTTTATGTCAGGAGCAGCCAGTCAATGCGACCTTTACGACTACAAGCCATTGTTGATTCGTAAGTCTGGAGAGGTTTGGGATCCAGGTGAAAAAGTAGAGTTGTTTCAAAGCAAGCCTGGCGTCGTGATGAAATCGCCGTGGGACTGGAAACAATATGGGCAATGCGGAAAGTGGGTCAGCAGTCTGGCCCCGCATGTGGCTTCGTGTGCCGATGACATTGCGTTTATCCATTCCTTAGTTGCTAAGTCGAACATTCATGGACCGGCCACTTACATGCAGAATACTGGTTTCATATTGCCAGGGTTCCCGAGCATGAGTTCATGGATTTCCTACGCATTGGGAAGTGCCAATAATAACTTGCCAACGCTTGTTGTTTTGCCCGATGTCCGTGGCTATCCGCCAAACGGGCCGGCGAATTGGTCGTCCGGTTTTTTGCCGGCTTCTCATCAGGCAACCATGATTCGTGCCGGGACGCCCAACCCGATTTACGATTTGTTTCCTCCGAAAAATACGAAGTTCATCACGGCTGAAAGTGAGAAGGACACCTTCGCGGAACTGGAGGCCATGAATCGGCGGCACATGGAAGGCAGGGAGGACGATTCGCGTCTGGAGGCTCGAATTCAATCCTACGAAATCGCCGCCCGATTGCAGTTGAGCGCTCCCGAGGTGTTGGACCTCAATGGCGAATCAAAGGCTACGAAGACACTTTACGGTTTAGATAATCCCGTGACCGAAGATATGGGACGGCGTTGCCTAACGGCTCGGAGACTGCTGGAAAAGGGTGTGCGGTTTGTGCAGGTTTGGAGTGGGGCGGATAATGGGCATCCACGGCGGAATTGGGACAGTCATGAAAATCTGGCGAAGGATCACGCAGATATGGGCACCAGCATGGATCGGCCTGTTGCGGCATTGATCAAGGATTTGAAATCGCGCGGTATGTTGGATGACACGATAGTTTATTGGACCACCGAGTTTGGACGGATGCCGTGTAGTCAAGGAAGTTTGGGGCGTGACCACAATCCGTTTGGGTTCACTTCATGGTTGGCCGGTGGCGGTATTAAGGGTGGAGTAAGTTACGGGGCCACGGATGAGTGGAGTTACAAGGCAGTGGAAAAGCCGGTGTATTGTTACGACTTACATGCTACGGTGTTACACCTGCTTGGGATTGATCACACGCGATTGACGTTTCGGCACAACGGCATTGACCGTCGGCTGACGGATGTTCATGGGCATGTAATGAGGGAATTGGTGGCATAGGAAAGGTTCCCACAAGGCAATTTGCTAAGAAATGCGGCGAAAGACAATGGCCTTATCAAATGGTCTGTAGTTGGGTTGAATAGGGAACTTCGCAGTCATAACATAACCGCTTTGAGAAAATTCCAAGGCTTGTCGTAGCATTTTAGAATGCGGGGTCTGCGCGCTCGCAAGATCAATGATAACGTAGTCGACTTTTGCTTCTGCTAGGGCTTTAACAATTTGTCCTGGGTTGGAGAAGCGGAGTTGATATCCATGTCCACTCCAAGAGGCTTGCGCCAGGAATTTACTGCCGCGAAGAACTGTCTCGACACGGTCGATATCGGAAACCAGCCGATGTACGACGACGGCTCCTTCACCAGACGCGTCGGATACAACAAGAATTTTATTACTGCTGGGAATTGAGGCAACCAGTTCCCGAAACCCAGAGGCGATGCTGGGTGTTTGCACACCCGAATGCGCATGCAGTAAACCCACACTGGCAACGGCTATGGGGAAAGAAAACCGCGTTGCGATTGCACTCAAACACTCAGCCATTGGCAAGATGAGCAGAGCCAGGGTGGGCAGAAAGTACCGGTTTTCACCCGTCATTGGGAACAAAAGAAAGAAAAGTATTTGTGCTAAGACCCAAGCTATCGTCATGCGGCTAGCTTTCCAGGCTATTATTACGCCGAAGGCTCCTAGAATCAGATAAGGCACTGGGGCGAATGAGAACAGTTTGGAGACATGAAATAAGCGTTCAACAAAAGTGCTATGGGATGTTGCGAACTTCACAGGGCTGTCTGCATAGCCTATTTGTGCCTTCCATGTAAGCAAATAGAAGGGCGCACTCAACAGTACGATAGCAACTCCGGATAGTAGGTAGCGCCACCTAAGCAGCATTCGCCACTGCCCTGCCACTAGTGGGGCGAGGATTGCGAAAGGACCCAAAGCCCAAGCGGAGCCCTTGGTGGAAATCGCTGCGACCGACCACAGAATAAACCAATAAACATGGGGTCCTTCCGGCTTGTCCATAAAACGTTGAAAGGCTTGAACCGCCAGGAAAACGAACAAACTGACGGCGACATCGGACATTACAAGCCATGAGTGCTCCTGGACGATGGGTGTCCACAAAAAGCAAGATGCCGCAAGGAGTGCCAACGGGACACCCTGATTGTGCCGCACTATTTGGAAAATCAAGATGGCGAGAGTGCCAACGATCAGCGCGCAGAAGATGCGTAGACTTTCCACGGTGATTGGAAAGATGCTCATCCACAATGCTTCTAAGATATGAAAGCCCGGGGGCCAATGGCCAATAGCAACTTTCGGGTACTGCTCGTAAAACGCTCGCGCATAGGGTAATGGGGCAAGTCGGAAGCCTGAAAAAGCATAATCGTGAACCAGCACGCCAGAGGTAAATTGTGGTGGCTCATCAGGGGTGGCCAAATCGGAAGAAAGAAGCTGAGCTCCGTTGTAGACTTGCACCAAAACTATTACCAGCAAAGGAGCAAAGGCTAAGAGCAGTTTCGCATTCGCTCTAATGGCTGAGTTGTTTTCGCCCTTTGGATTGTTGGCAAAGCCAAGCAATCCATTGGAATCAGTTTCTTGTCCGCTGAGAGTTGAAGCTTGATAGGTATAACTGAAGCGATAAATCGCTTTCAAAAATGAGCCGCTTCTTGGTCGGCTTGCAAAGGAGTATGGGGGAAGCACTAGTGCTAAGTTTACAATAGTTTACTGGTACTTGGACCCGTGAATTATAAGACTGGGATCGGCGGCCCTTTTTGTTGGCGGTTTCTGCACGTTTTGAAATTAGGAAGACAAATTGGGAGCCCCAGTAGAACCGAGATACTTATTGGACAACCGAATTTGGAAGGATGCAGGGTAGGCAGGGGAGCTTGGTTCGTGATCACAATCCGTTCGGTTTCACATAATGGCTGGGGGTGGCGGTTAAGGGTGGAGTAAGTACGGCGCAACCGATGAGTGGGACGCTTCGGCATAACGGCATTTTACCGTCGTACTGACTAATGTTCATGGGCATGTCATGCAAGAAACTTACCTTTTTTATTCGGTCACCTGTACCCAGCCGTGTTTAACCAAAAAAGGGCAGTTGAATTGCGAATATTCGTTTACAGTTCAAAGACAAGGTGGGCTAGATGGGATGCATTCTGGCGCCGCTTGACTGGGCCAGAGAATCAACTTGTGGAGCGGCTGGTGATTGGGAGATTCGAGATAGGTTTCATTTGAAGGCTGGGAGCCGACTTTGGCTTCCATTTGGAGATACTGCGGCTCTTCAGTGACTAAGGGAATTTCTTGTTCTGGCAGCGGTGGATCGGCGACTTGTTGTTGTGAAAGTGCTGAGCATAAAGCCGCCAACAGATGGCTGATTTCCGGTCGATTACATTCCATCACATTGATAGTAAGTGGCAGCTCTGTTTGTTGGATAGGGTTCGCATTGGTGTAGATTGCCGGCTGGGAGAGACGGCGTTGGGCGTCGGTAAGTCTTCTAACTTCGAGGAAGACTTGTAAGTGGTGATCCTTCGAGGGAGTGGTGGCGTGCGGTGCCGATGAACACGAGAGGTTGATGGGGGAGTGGGGTGGGATTGCAGGCGGAGGTAACCCATTCGACGAGTTGTTCGGCTTGTGGGGCTTTTAATGCGAGGGCGGTGGCTAACATTACTGCGAGAGTTGCGGGAATGGGTGCGGGCTGGGGATTGGGGAGTGTCAGTTGGGTGCGCGGGGTGAGCCATGCGGTGGCGTGGTCCTCCTTGATTGTCCAGCCATTATTGTTGATGGCGATGATGTTGGATTGATCGCCGAGATCGATGGAGAGTGTGTTGCCGTCGCGGTGGAAACGCTGGGGAGTGGGGAGAGTTGGTTTATCGGAGAAGTTAGTGGTGGCTGTGAGTTGGTGGACTAAGCTGCGGGTTTGGCTGGTGGTGGG
>JAYUSZ010000073.1:0-77300 GCA_043755435.1 Bryobacterales bacterium
CCATGGCTATGGCCGATGAAAAAGTGGTTCACTTTTCCGGTGGCAAACCAATTGTCAAGGTGATCGTGATTCCTGACAAGCTTGTGAATATTGTGGTCAAAGGATAATATTGACAGAAATTGTGGGGCAGGCGATTCCGCCTGCCACTAAGCCAATTTACCCACTTTTGCGGATCATGAAAAGAGCCATCACCAACACTTGAATACCTCAATCTGCCCTTTTTTCATCTGCTTGCGAAAAAGTTGCAGTCGACGTTTTCAACGCCCGTGAGACTCTTTATTTAGAAAGACAAATTGCTGGCCAGCAGCTTTCTAAATTATCAAGTCCGCGGATTGATTAAACTCTACTGGCGTTCCAATTCGAATCTGAATCGCATACACGATAAAGAGGAAAAGAGGAACGCCAGCCAGTTAAATAAAAATTGCGTTTGCATGCTCGCGATGCCGTGGTACGCTTTTTCGTCTTCAATTTAAGATTGTGTATAAATTGGCTTCAAAGCCGGATAAATAGACTGATACACTTTGTGCGTTTTCGCATAGAGTGCCGCGTTCACCCCAGGTACAGTAGTTGAAACCTCCCGAATGGTTGCCTCGCAAGCTTCTGGCACATTGGAAAATTCACCAGTCCCCACCGCTGCAAGCAACGCGGCACCATAGGCTGATCCTTCCTGCGTCTCCAGCGTGACCACCTTTTTGCGAAACACATCGGCAAACATCTGGCGCCAGAAAGCGCTCTTCGCGCCCCCTCCCGACAACCGTACATTGTCCACTGTTGTTCCCAGTCCCTGAATAATCTCCAGGCAGTCCATTTGCGAAAAGGCCACGCCTTCCAACACCGAACGAATCAAATCCGCTCGCGTATGTTTTGCCGTCAAGCCAACCCAGGCCGCTCGCGCTGTCGAATCCAAATGGGGCGTCCGCTCTCCCATAAGGTATGGCAACCAGTAGAGCCCCTGCGAACCAGCAGATGCGGTAGCCGCCTCTGCGGTTAGGGAATCGTACTCCGCTCCTGGCATTAGCTGATTCCTCAACCACTGCAAACTCAACCCCGCACCTTGCGTCACTCCCATCACATGCCACTTCCCGTCGACCGCATGGCAGAAAGTATGCACGCGGCCCGCCGGATCATAAGCCGGTTGCTCCATATGCCCAAATACCACTCCCGATGTGCCAATCGTGCAGGAAACAATTCCAGCTCTTACAATTCCGTTGCCTACTGCGGATGCTGCCTGATCCCCTCCACCGCCAACCACAGGTGTCCCAACGGCCAAGCCGGTCGCCGCCGCCGCTTCCGTGGAAATCCTCCCCGTAATCCTGCTCGACTCGAAGCATTCGGGTAATATCGATTTGTCAACGCCAACCATACTTGCTAATTCTTCTGACCAACCGCGCCTCACCACGTCGAACAAAGCTGTTCCAGAGGCATCGGAAACCTCAGTTGCATAGCCGCCCGTAAGTTTGTAGCGGATATAATCCTTGGGCAGCAGCATCATCCGGCCCTTTTCGTAATTGGCCGGTTCGTTGTCGCGCACCCACAAAAGTTTTGGCAGAGTAAAGCCGGTAAGAACGGGGTTCGCAGTGCATCGCAGCACCGAAGCAGGAGTAGCTTTGGCGTTGATCCAATCCACCTGAGCCTGACTTCGCTGGTCGCACCATATCAAGCATGGGCGAATCACCTTTCCCTTGTCATCCAGCAGCACCAACCCATGCATTTGCCCGGAAAGCCCGATTCCTTGAATATCGGCTCCACTTACACCGGCCATCTGCAGAACGCCCTGAATTGCCTTTTGCGCGGCACTCCACCAATTGTCCGGATCCTGCTCAGCCCACAACGGACGCTCCATCGTCATTTCGTCGTGCGCGGCGGTGACTGCAGCGGCAATGCCACCCTTTGCATCAATTAAAAGCGCGCGGCTTCCGCCTGTGCCAATGTCAATTCCAAGCCAATATGCCATGTCTGGATGTCCTGTGAATGTTACAATTTTTGCGAAAGGAATGGAAGGTAAGCAGCACCAATCAAGCCCGCTTGGTTTCCCAGAGTCGCTCGTTCCACTCTTGTCTCCGTATTGCGGAAAGTGAAACTGCGTTTGCGGATTTCTTCCAGCATTGTGGGTGCAAAAGCATCCCAGGCAGGCAGCATGCCACCACTCAACAAATACAGAGGGTAGTTGAAAATGTTAATCAGATTCGCCAGTCCGATGCCAAGGGCCCACCCCATTTGCTGGAATATCATCTTCGCTTTCTCATTGCCATCTAACGTCAATTCAAACACTTGCTGACTGGTCAAATGGTTGCCCAAGCTCATCATATCCGCCATTGCTTCAACAGCTGTGGCAGACGCGATTTTTTCAAGGCATCCAAAGTTTCCGCACCCGCAAGGATTGCCGTTAGGATCAATGGTCATATGGCCTAGTTCGCCAGCCATTCCCACGGCTCCATGCAACACTCGGCCATCACTTATGATGCCGCCGCCGATACCGGTGCCCAGCGTCAGCAATACCAAGTCGTCCACTTGCTTGCCGGCACCCATCCACTTTTCCCCAAGTGCCGCGGCGTTCGCATCGTTTTCAAGAATAATCGGCGCACCTAACAAACGTTCGATTTCGTCCCGCAGCGGAAAGTTTTCCAGCACCGGTAAATTATTAGAATTTGTGACGAATCCTTTTTCAATCAAAATGAAACCGGGGACGCCAATCCCAACCCCAGCCAAACGGCTTCCACCGCTGATTTTCTGACGCACCGTATTAATCCCACTTACGATGTCGGCAATCACTTCGTCTCGCCCACGCGTCATATCAGTCGACTGCGAGTGCTTCTCCAATACTTTGCCATTGCGATCCACTGCGGCAGCCCGCAGATTCGTACCACCTAAATCAACACCAATTGAATATTCCAGCATTCGCTTAGGATCATAGCATGAGCCATAATCGATCCATGGATCTGAAAATCGTCAGCCTGGAAATTCCCGAAGGTTCCAACATCATTGTTGGTCAAAGTCATTTCATCAAAACCGTGGAAGACATCTATGAAGCCATCGTAAACACAGTGCCGCAAATGAAGTTTGGTGTGGCTTTTAACGAAGCATCCGGCCCTTGCCTTACAAGATTTGATGGTAACGATGCCGCATTGATGGCCGCTTCAGTGCGCAATGCGACAGCCATTGGGGCTGGGCATATCTTCGTTGTTCTAATGAAAGAGGGGTTCCCCATCAACGTACTAAGTAGGATCAAGGACGTGCCAGAAGTCGCCAACATTTTCTGTGCCACCGCGAACCCCCTGCAAGTAGTGATTGCGGAAACCGAACAGGGCCGCGGTGTTCTTGGCGTCATTGACGGATCGTCTCCAAAGGGCAAGGAAACTCCCGATGATCAGGATGCCCGTCATGGCTTCTTGCGTAAAATTGGATATAAACGATGATCGGATCACTGCAACAGCTGGAAGAAATACTTTCCACTCCCAGTGATCAGGATCTTTCAGCCCTGAAATCAATGGAAGGTGATCTGTTAATACTTGGCGCGGGTGGCAAAATGGGCCCAACCCTAGCCATGCGAGCTGCCCGCGCAGGCAAACGCACAATTGCCGTTTCACGCTGGACAGACGCTGAAGCCAAGCGACGCTTGGAAGCTGCCGGGGTAGAGATAATCTCCACTGATTTGTTGGATCGAAAACAACTGGCGGCCTTGCCCGATGTTGAAAACGTACTGTTCATGAGTGGTAGAAAGTTCGGCTCTGCCACCGACCCCAGCCTCACGTGGGCCATGAATGTCTTCCTTCCTGGTTTGATTGCCGAACGCTTCAGCACTTCACGAATTGTTGCTTTTTCCAGCGGAAATGTTTATCCCTTCATGCCTCTTGGCGAAGGCGGTGCCCGGGAAGACACTCGCATGGACCCCTTGGGCGAATATGCACAAACAGGCCGCGGCCGCGAACGTATCTTCGATTATTTCTCCCGAACCCACGGCGTCCGAATTGCTCTGTTGCGGCTGAATTACGCCATCGATTTGCGCTACGGCGTCCTACTTGATATTGGCCTGAAAGTATTTGAACGCAAGATGGTGGACGTTTCAATGGGCGCTGTAAATGTGATCTGGCAGGGTGACGCAAATTCAGTTGCCCTGCGCGCGTTTCCCTTTGCTACTTCACCTCATACTGTCTTGAACCTTACCGGTCCTGAAACACTTTCCGTGCGCTCTATCGCCACTCGTTTTGGTAATCATTTCGGAGTGAAGCCGCAATTCACCGGCGCTGAAGGCCCAACCGCTTTGCTCAACGATGCAAGCCGCTGCCATCGCATCTTTGGATACCCTTCTGTCACCCCCGATGAAATGATTGAGTGGATTGCGCGATGGATCGGCATGGGTGGCCAAACTCACAATAAGCCCACGGGATTTCAAACTCGTGATGGAGAGTTCTAACGCAATGCAAGGTGATTGGAAACAGCAGCTCTTGGCAGGATGTGTAATTCCAGCTCATCCCTTGGCACTCAATGCTGAACGCAAGTTGGACGAACGCCGCCAGCGCGCGCTAACCCGTTATTACGTTGCAGCCGGGGTTGGCGGAATTGCCGTCGGTGTCCACACAACCCAGTTCTCCATTCGCGAAGCCGGATTCTACAAGCCAGTTCTACAGTTGGCCAAGGAAGAAATGCTGGGCAAGAATGTGATCGCCATTGCTGGTGTGTGCGGCATGACGCTGCAGGCAATTCGTGAAGCTGAAATTGCCCGGGACCTTGGTTACGACGCGGTCCTTCTCAGCCTTGCCGCTTTGCCCAACGCCAATATCCGCAAGCTGCTCGATCATACACAGCAGATCGCCGCCATTCTTCCGGTCATCGGCTTTTATCTACAACCAGCAGTCGGTGGCCGCTTGCTCGGTTACGAATTCTGGCGGCGTTTTTGCCAGATTGAAAATGTAGTTGCCATTAAAATTGCCCCGTTCAATCGGTATCAAACTCTGGACGTCATTCGCGGCTTAGCAGATTCCGGTCGCGGCGATAGCATTGCCTTGTACACCGGTAATGACGATTCCATCGTCGTTGACCTCCTCACGCCATTTCAATTTGCAGGAAAGACCTTTCATATTTGCGGCGGCCTTCTTGGGCATTGGGCCGTTTGGACAAAAGCTGCTGTGGACCTTCATTCCACACTTCAGAAGTTAGCAACCCTGAATCCCAATGTCCTTACTCTGGCTGCTGAAATCACCGATTCGAACGCCGCATTTTTCGACGCTGCCAATCAATTTCGTGGCTGCATCCCTGGCATCCACGAAGTGTTGCGACGCCAGGGTTTACTCGAAGGCATCTGGTGCCTTGACCCCCAGGAAGACCTCTCTCCTGGTCAGGCCGAGGAGATTGATCGAGTCTATCAGGCTTACCCGAATTTGAATGACGACTCTTTTGTCAGCAAACATCTCGACGATTGGTTAAAATAGCGCCGTATGGCAGACAAAAAATTCGAACGCCCCCTGGGCTTTAACACCCGCGCTTTGCACGCAGGCTATGATCCCGACCCTTCCACCCATGCCCGTGCCGTCCCCATTTACCAAACCACATCTTTTACCTTCGATAATTCCGACCACGCTGCCGCTCTTTTTGGATTGCAGCAGTTCGGCAATATCTATACGCGCATCATGAACCCCACCACAGGGGCTTTGGAAGAGCGCATTGCCTCTCTGGAAGGCGGCGCAGCGGCGCTTGCCGTCTCCAGCGGCCAGGCTGCACAGTTTCTTACTATAAATTCGCTGATGGAAGCCGGTGATCATATGGTGGCTTCCAGCACCTTGTATGGTGGCACCTACACGCAGTTTGATGTCAGCTTCCGTCGCATGGGGCTTGACGTTACTTTCGTTGAACCCGACGACCCAAAGAATTTCAAGAAGGCCATCACACCCAAAACAAAACTGATTTACGCCGAGACTCTTTCCAATCCTCGTGGAAATATTCTCGACATTAAAGCGGTTGCAAAAGTTGCTCATGACGCTGGCCTCCCACTTGTGATCGACAACACTTTCGCTTCACCCTACCTTTGCCGACCCATTGAACATGGTGCTGACATTGTGCTCCATTCCATGACAAAGTTCATCGGCGGCCACGGTACTTCTATCGGAGGCATCATTGTCGAAAGTGGTAAGTTCGATTGGAAGAACAGCGCGCACCCAATTTTGAACAAGCCATCCCCGGCATACCACGGCATGAATTTTGCAGATATTTTCGGCAACATCGCCTTCATCATCCGGGCTCGTGTGGAAGGTCTACGAGATCTGGGCCCTTGTCTCAGCCCATTCAATAGCTTCTTGTTTATTCAAGGAGTGGAGACATTGGGTATGCGCATGGATCGTCATGTTTCGAATGCCGTAGCGGTTGCAAAACATCTGGAAGGGCATTCCAAGGTGAAGTGGGTGGCCTATCCTGGATTGGCCTCCAGCCCATACCGGGCGCTTGCAAAGAAGTACATGCCCAAGGGAGCGGGTTCCGTTTTCAGCTTCGGAGTAAAGGGCGGTTACGCGGCTGGCAAAAAGCTGGTAGATTCCCTTCAGATCTTCTCTCACCTGGCAAATGTGGGTGATGCGAAAAGCCTTGTGATCCATCCCGCATCCACCACTCATCAGCAATTATCGGAAGAGCAACAAACAGCAGCTGGTGTTCAGCCCGACATGATTCGAGTCTCTATAGGTATCGAAGATGTGGAAGATATCCTTTGGGATCTGAATCAAGCTCTGGCCAAACTCTAACGGTTCTCAAAGAAGAAAGATCCACGGTTGGCTGGATGATTTCCCACTTCATTCATAGTGGCGGAATCGAACAGCCTTCCGTTGATCATGGTCCACTTGATTCTTTCCGAGTTTCGGATGTTATCCAGCGGATTGGCTTCCAGCACAATCAAGTCGGCTAATTTTCCAACTTCAAGCGACCCAATTTCCTTGTCCAATCCAAGGTACTTCGCACCGTCAATCGTCGCTGCCCGCAGCGCTTCCATCGGTTTCATGCCACCTTGCGCCATCATCCACAACTCCCAATGAGGTCCCAATCCTTGCAGTTGCCCATGAGCACCCAACTGCACCTTCACTCCACTATCTAACAGCGCCTTCGCACCCTTGGCAATGTCAATGTGGTTCAGCTCATCTTGCGGAATCATCTCACGGCGGCGTGAGCGCGGGTCAATCACAGATCTTGGCGTAAAACTAAGCAGCCGTTCATGTTCCCAAACATTGGAATTGGAATACCAATAGTTTTCACCCCACCACCCACCGTAGGCAACCACCAGAGTTGGGGTGTATCCCACTTGGGTTTTTCCCCACAACTGCATAACATCGGAGTAATTTCGCGCCGTGGGAACCGTATGCTCAATGCCGGTGTGACCATCGGCAACCATCGTCATATCGTGGTGAAACAAGGATCCCCCCTCAGGCACCACCATCATTTCCAACTCGCGCGCAGCCGCGATGATCTGCTGACGCTGTTCACGCCGAGGTTGATTGTAACTCTTAACGCTAAACGCTCCGGCCGCTTTCATGCGCCGCAGGTGAGAACGGGCATCGTCCAAAGAATTGATCTCAACGCGGAAATTCCCTCCTGCTCCGTACAGAATCGTACCTGTGGAAAAGATGCGAGGCGATACCAACAAACCTGCGCGGCTCATCTCGCTGGAAGTGAAAATCGTTCCGGTTTCTGCTGAAGGATTATGCGTCGTCGTGACTCCAAATGCCAGTGCCGCATAATGCATCCAGTTGCGTTGTGGAACCACACCAGCAGACCCTTCAGCTCCATGATGATGCACGTCCACAATTCCGGGCAGTATGGTTCTGCCCGCGCCGTTGACGATATGGGTGCCGGTTGGGATGGATACTTTCCCTTGTTCGCCTATGGCTTTTATTCGATTGCCTTCAACCACAATCGTGCCGTTCGCAATCACTGTCTCCCCAGTCATAGGAATGATCCGAACATTGGTGAATGCAATGGTTCCAGTAGGTACAAATGCCTTTGCACGGAATCCGATTGCTTGCGACGTCGCGGGAGTTTCCGGTAGCTTTTCCGCAGCACCGGGCAGAAATGCAAATGCATCATTCAGCTCCAAAGTGAAGTAGTCTGGTCCCAAGACCCAATGTAATTTCAGGCTATCCGGGGACCACTCCAAATACTCACCAGCGTCTTTCGAAACTCGCTTAATTGGAATAGCTTTGGTCTTCGACGAAATTTCAACCGCTTTCCCTGTAGGCACCAGCGGGGCAATATAGGCGTTATAGAGTTCCGTGAACGCCACCCACTTTTCGTCAGGAGAAACACGAAAGTCATTCGCATCCTCGCTGATCAGGTGCGTGCGAGGCTCAGTGGAATCCACACCAACACTCTTCAATACGGCCTTCTCACCTTCAGCATCTTGAAAATAGACGCGTTCGGAAGATGCGCCAAACTGCGGCTTCGACCCGCTTCGCGAAAGCAGTTTTGGCTTACCACCATCAATCGGCACTACATATAACCCGGGTTCCTTTGCGTAAAAGGGACTGGTCAATCCAGACCCTTGACTCTTGCGATATACAACCAGTTTTCCATCAGGAGAGATCGTCGGCTCCAAGTAGTATCCTTTTTCCTGAGTTAGCGCACGGCCTGCTCCTCCTGAAGAGGGAGCAATGCGAATGGTTGACAATTGCTCATCGTTCCACTCAACATAAATCACCGAAGCGCCATCGCGGGAATAGCTGGGATAGTACTCAAAACTACTTGTCTGCGTGGTCAGCCTTGTAGGCTCTCCGCTAAGCGGTTTCCGGTAGAGGTAACCCAGTGCTTGATAAATCACTTCATTTCGCACTGGATGCGTTCTAGGCCACCGTAACATTTTAACGTCAATTTGTTCCGGAGCAACTTGCACTGGGAAGCGCACTGCTTTGGAAACTTTCCGTGTGTCATCCACCTCAAAAGGGATCATAGTAGCCCTTCCGGTTGCAATATCGATCCGGCGAATTTCACCGCCCGCCCAAGCTATGACAGCTTCATTATCAGGGGTCCAACTAATGCCCGGATACACGCCGTGGATCGCCCAGGTTTCCTGCATGTCACGATCCAAACCATCGTAAACAGGCTTCTCCACGCCAGTTGCAATATCCTGCAGAAACAAAACGGTCTTCCCCCGAACTCTTCTCAAAAAGGCCAATGACTTCCCGTTGGGTGAAGGTGTTGGACGAATAGCCCCTCCAGGTCCACCAGCGAACCGGATGTTCTCGCCTGTCACACGATCCACGCGGCGAATGTTGTAAATGCCGGCATTCGGATCCTTGCTGTATTCAAATTGCGCTCCCGGTGTGGCATCCAGGCTGTAGTAGATGTACTTTCCATCTGTTGAAAATGCGGGCTCCCCAACATCCTTCTGATCATTCGCCTTCTTGGTCACTTGCAGTCCGTCAGAACCACTGGAGTGATACAACCAAACTTCTCCTGCACCTAAAGAACGGCTGGCAGTAAAATGTTTCCGCGCGGCGATCCATTGGCCATCCGGGCTCCATGTTGGGCTATTCAACAGCCGAAACGTTTCCTTAGTGATTTGCTTAGGCTTCGACCCATCGCGATTCATCACCCAAATGTTGTCGCCACCTCCGCGATCCGACGTAAAGGCAATCTGTTTCCCATCAGGACTGAAACGAGGTTGCATATCCCAAGCCATTCCTTGTGCTAGCGGCTTGGCCTTGCCACCTGCTATCGGGATCGAATAAATGTCCCCCAGAAGATCAAACAGAATCTCCTTTCCGTCCGGGCTAACGTCCACACTCATCCAGGTTCCCTTGGTCGTTTTAATGCGGATTTCGTCAGTAGGACCCGGTGGGTTATTCACATCCCACTTTTTTTCATCCTTCTTTTCGGATGCTGCTTGTGGCAATAGCTGCAGTGATGCAAGGAGTGCAAGAAATAGAAGCCTCATGGTGGTATCTCTTCATACTATCCTTGATTTTGAATGAAGATAAAAGATCTTAGTCAACCACTCAGAGTGGGCATCGTCGGCTCTGGGTTTGCGGCCAGTTTTCACTGGCAGAATTTTCCACGCCATTCTGTTGTGCTCACAGGAGTAACCTCTTCACGCGAAGCCAACCGCGAGGCATTTGCAGCAAAGCACGCAACGAAAGCCTTCTCATCCGTGGAAGCGATGTTGCCGCACATTGACGTTTTGGACATCTGCTCGCCCCCTAGTTCTCATATCGAATACATTGAAGCAGCTGCCAAGGCTGGAGTTCACGTAATTGTTGAAAAGCCTTTCACTGGCTTCTTCGGTTCCCCTGAGACAAATTCAAAATCCACGATGCTGCGCGCAGTTGTGGATGAATGCAAAAGCCTGCGGGATACGGTTAAGCAGAGCGGGATCAATCTGGGCTACGCAGAGAATTTCGTCTATGCTCCATCTATCCAAAAAGAACGTGAAATTATAGAAAAGACCAAAGCGCAAATTCTGCGAATGAGTGGTGAAGAATCGCATAACGGTAGTCATTCCCCCGTCTACGGAATTTGGGGCGTTCAAGGTGGCGGTTCGCTAATTGCCAAAGGTTGCCATCCCCTGGGAGCGATCCTCTACCTAAAGCGTATTGAAGGCATTGCAAGAAATGGCAGACCTATCAGGCCTGTGGCAGTATCGGCCCGAACCCATTCCATTACAAGGTTGGCCGCGTTTGAAGACAAAGGATTCCTAAGGACGAAATATCACGACACAGAAGATTACTGTTTCCTGCACGTGATTTTTGAAGATGGAACGGTGGCTGACATTACCGCCTCAGAGCTTGTTTTAGGAGGCGTCTATGATTTCGTTGAAGTATTCGCCAACAACCATCGCACTCGATGCAGAATTAGCCCCGTAGGAGTTGTGGATCTTTACAGCCCAAGTCACAGTGAATTTAAGGACGTGTCTTTGGTGGAAAAAATCACTACGAACGAAGGTTGGATTCCAGCTTCCCCAGATGAAGGATGGAGCAACGGGCAGGTGAGAGAGCTCGACGATTTTCTAGCAGCCTTTCGTGGCGGGTACGCTCCGCAGAGCGATTTGGATTTGGCGATTGATATTACCCTCACCCTGTACGCCGGCTATGTTTCAGCCGACGACAAGGGAAGGGAAGCGCGGGTGCCGCTGATTTGATTTTCTATTTACCGGGTTGCGCTACAGCGAAGCTAATTCCGCCCAGCGAGATGATTGCCGTCCTGGTTTGTCCCGTTGTGTTGGGCTGAACGGTAACGGTAAGCTTGCCCGTCTGGGTGCCGCTGATTACTCCTCCAAGGCGAGCCCACTCGGCATTCGATTGCGCTCTCCATGGGCAGCCTGTTGCGTTCACCTGCAAGGTGAGTGCTCCGCCTTTCATGTTGATCTGATTTTGTAGTGGCTGCACTGTAACAGTTCCCGCTTGGAAAAGCCCAGTGATGGTTGCAGGCCCGCCAACTCCAAGTTGCAGCAAGGCCGGTGCCGTCGGCAGCAGTCCTGTCCAACCAGTGAAGCAGGCTTTATCCATTGCCCTGGCCTCCAATTTCAGTATCGTTGACGAGTTATAGAAGCTGTCGCCACTTTGGGGCGTTAAGGTAACCGTTCCTAACTTTGAATCATTCGCCGAAGTCTTCACAGAATACTGAGCCGTGTATTGCGCCGTGATCGTAGCAACTTCTGCCGGAGTGGTGAATGTGAAAGCCGCAGCAGGATTCACGTTCCAGCGGGCGAAGACGGCCCGAACGCCCGTTTGTCCACTAACCATTGGTTCTGCCTTCAATTGATGTTGCGATCCAACTTCCCATTCAAAAGTCGCTGGTGTCGTCACACGCTGTCCGTCAATCGTCACCGGGATCCTTGTTGGGGTCGCTCCGACTATAACTTTCACTTTGGCGACTGTTGAAGGTTTGACTACTCCAGATTTTGCAGGATACAGAATCTGCATCGACGTAACGTCTTTGTTGCTCAGGGCGCTTCGCTGCCCAATGGCAATACCTGCAGGCACAGTCACAATGGTGGGCTGCCCATTCTTTGAAAATGCATAGGCTGGATAGTGCATGATCGACTCATAATCGTAAGCACCCAAATCGATCCCCGTTGCCGCCGTGTTCTTGTTGAAGTTGTAAACCATGGCTGGGTCAATGTTTTCTGTCGCCACGCGAATGAACTGGTCGCGATCAATGCGCGATTGCTCGTGCCACAGACCCAACGCATGTCCAATCTCATGAATCGCATTGCCAGTGCTGCAATAAGATCCAAGGTTCACCGGCTGCGCCCCGCCAATCATGCCAACGTAGGAGTTGCAAACGCCGGAATTTCCCGGATCCGTGATAACTACATAATTAGCCTGATTCGTCCGGGCAACCAACTGTAAGCTACCCGCTAGCTTGGTGTTCAAATGTGCAATGGCATCAGTCACTCGCTGTGGATTGGGGAAACCGGCGTTGATCGTATAGGGCATCACACCTCCCGGCCAGCGGTAGCGGTCGCCTGTGATCGCAGTACCGTTGCGTGATGGTCCGCGAGACTCGCGCCCCGCTTGTTCTAAGGAGTCGGCACGTCCCAATAAGATGTCTCCTTCAAAAATGCCCACTCCATTTGCAACTGCGTGTTCCAATTCATTGCCGCGATAAATTGATCGGCTTGGTCCGCCATTCGCAATCGCTCTTGAAGTTTCTGGAAAGCTCACAGCGCCAACATCGTTCTTTACCGTGACTTCCAAAGTGAAGGGAATCTCTGCTAGCTCCCCTTGTCCGATTTGCAGTTCCAAATAGGATTCAGATCCGCTCATCAGCAGTACCATTTCCCCTGTTTCGTTGGGCCCAGTTCCGGTAAGAGGACCCACCACCTCACGAGTGGCACTACCGCTGTTGTTGTGGACATATAGGGTCACTCCTTCGGGTAGCCTCAGATTGGTGAACCGCAGCTCCAACCCTTGCGCATCGTCTTGCCTCACTCGAAACAGGAGGTATCGATCTTGTCCTTCGGTTTCAAAAACGGGTACTTGGTCCGGATCCGCAAGTGCTTTGCTCCAGTCTGCTGCGTCTAGTAAATGGCCGTCCTTAATTCCGAACGGTGCTTGGCCAAATGCGGCCAATGAAAAAATTAGAAAAGGCAATGCAATAATGCGCATTCTCGCTCCTTGGCGGAAAGGGTTTTGGTGTGAACCCAGATTGCCATTGGAACGTAAGAAAACGAATTCGCTGAAACCTCAGATATTGAAGAATTCTATTTGTAGGCGAACTTAGATTGCGGTGGTATGTTCGCTAGGGCGCTTGGTGTTAGTGATGCAGCTACTTAACCTGATAAGCCATCAAGTTATCCTGATCCCGCACATAAAGCACACCATTTGAAAGCACAGGCTGGGTCCACAGCGGATAATTCCCAATCTTGATCTCAAATCTGGAAAGCTCTTTGTAGGCGGCAGGATTTGCCTCAGCCAATCCCAGAACTCCTTTTTCGCTTTGCATGAAAAGCAACCCGTCGGCAAAAAGCACCATGCCTTTGCCCACAGCCCTGTCTTTCCACGCAACTTCCCCGGTAGACCATTTCATCGCGATCCAGGCCGCGTTCCCCGATGCACCATACAAGTAGTCGCCAACATGCACCGACGTGTTGTAGTGGTTCTGCATGTCGCTATTGAAGTACACTTCCTGCATTTTGTCGTCCTTTGAACCGGGCAGCTTGATTAGAGCGCATCCGGTCCCGTAGGCTGAAGATACAAATACATGACCATTCGAATAAATCGGAGTCGCAATATTCGCAGTGCGGTTCGATACTTTGTTGTAACGCCAAAGCAACTCACCATTGGACATTTCCAGGCCCATTGCTCCTTCACCGGATAGTACGGCCAACTTGCGAGACCCGGCATAATCATAAGCAATCGCTGAACTGTACCCG
Source organism: Bryobacterales bacterium (assembly GCA_043755435.1). GTDB lineage: Bacteria > Acidobacteriota > Terriglobia > Bryobacterales > Bryobacteraceae > JANXSF01. Next base: position 13,847 of record JAYUSZ010000073.1, read on the forward strand.
GCTCTATCGCTCTGTGATTTCCAGATCACTTCGCCATTCCGTTTGTTCAAGGCAACAACGCTGGCACCCTTGCCGCCTGGCATCACAATTAGTTTCTCTCCGTCAATTAAAGGAGATTCACTAATCCCCCAATGGATATTGCTGCCTCCGAACTTTTCCAGAATGTTGTAACCCCAAACTTTCTTTCCCGTTTCCAGGTTCAAACAAACCAATGTCCCGTCAGCGGAAAGGTTGTATACCTTGTCACCATCAATGGTTGGAGTACCGCGTGGACCATGTCCCCTCGATTCACGAAACGAGCCACCCGCCTCAGACTGCCAAAGTTTCTTGCCATCTTTTACATCAAACGCCAGCACGCGTTCTTGATCGCCAAATTGCCCCACGGTGTAAAGCTTTCCCTTTACCACGGCAAATGATGCGTAGCCTTCCCCTAAGCCGCCGACTTTCCAAAGTTGTTTCGGACCGCCTTCTGGCCATTTTCGCAACAGGCCCTTTTCAGCCGATTTTCCATCCCGATTGATACCTCGCCACTGCGGCCAGTCGTCAGCCAGCGAGAAGATAGGGAGTATCAGAATCAGGCTTAGTAAGCGCATAGTAGTTGATGACATTTCTATTTTTTAGCAATGCTCTTCAGCATCGTTTGGAAAGCTGTTTCGTTTGCCGCAATCGTTTTCGCGGGTGCAGTGAATTTGAAGAAAACCGGTCCGTCGGTACCTTCCACAATGGCCCCAAGCATTCTATAACCGGGCTTGGGCGTTTTTTCGGGTGACATCGGACTGGGTGAAAACAAATAGGTCCCCGCAATTTCAATTGTGGTCACACTAAGTCCATTCACTTTTTGCGTTGCCCGTTTTGCCGGAGTCGTTACTTTTTCGAATTGGCCAATCCAGCGCTGAACGTTTGCTTCCACACTGCCACCCTGACCTTGACCAAAATAGAAGACCGCCATCTCGCCGGCCTCGCTGTCCCCCGCAACTGGTGGAACTGAATAGGTTCCAGCACGCATTGGCCGGTCAGGCAGTGCTTTCCATGACGCAGGAACTTTCCATTGAACCCCACCCGCATCGGTTGCCCCGATCAGGGTAAAGCTAAGAATCAGACAACTCAGAATCACTTTGTGCATTCTCTATTTTCCATCATTTCACTGCGACAATCGAAATTTCGTCAAGCATCGGCCATTGTCCGGCAGCATTCGCTTTCCTCTCCACCGCAGGCATTGGTTGGACGGTTGTCCGGGTTGGTGGGGTTGCACCAAAGTACTTGGCATACACTCCGTTCATCCTCGCAAATTCTTCCAACTGATCCAGGTAGACATTCGAAGCTACCACGTGTGAAAAATCGATACTTGCCTCTTCCAGGCCGTCCAATAAATTCCGGAAAGTCTGCCTCACTTGATTCTCAATCGTCTCCGCCCAAATGCCTCCATTCGGACCGGGCATACTCGGGGTCTTACCAGAACAGTACAACGTTTCTCCGGCCCAAACACAAGGTGAATTATTTGCCGTCGGTTGTACGTTTCTCGGCCGCACTACCTTTCTATTTCGAAGGTCTGTGACAGCAACCCCAGTCAATTCCACTTTGGCACCCTTGGGTAAATGCGCAACTGTCACGGTTGTCCTTGCCGGTGCATTTCCTTTCTCGAAAGACTTCGTGTACACGGCGTTCATCTCCGGGTGCGTAATCGATGCATCCAGGTACACATTGACGAAAGCCAAATGCTCAAGCCCTAATCCAGCACTCTTCAAACTCTTCGCGAATTGCGTCATCGCCTCAGCCACACTACTTCCATAGACGCCGCTAACGAAGAAACGTTCGCCACTTGTTACACCACCTGCCACAACGCGCTTCTTGGTAAAGTCGCGCACTGCTACTGCACTGATCTCCACCGGTGTCTCTGTCGGCATGCGATGCACACCCAACACTGCCCGTGCCGGGGCATCAGCTGGAAAGTACTCGAGCCAAACTTTTTCAAAGGCGTCCACATTCTGCGAATCCGACAAGTACACTTGCGAATAAACCACGTGCCTCATTGTCAATCCGCCGGCCTCCACAATTGCTTTCACGTTTTCTAAACACTGTCGCGTCTGAGCCGTGATATCAGTAGGCAACTTTCCGTCTGGTGTTCTAGCCCCCTGACCGGACACGTAAACATACGCTCCAGCGTCCACACCGGGCGAGTAGGGTCCAACTGGTTTTGGTCCGTTTGGGGGTGCAATTTGCTTTAGTTCGGCCGCGAAAGCCAGCGGCAAAAGTGTTAGGTATAAGAAGATTTGGCGCATTTCGGTTCTTGTGGGATATGATAACGCAAGAAGTGATGATTTCATCCGAATGGCTGCCGCGTTCGGTAGAGTGCTTACAAAACTACGACCGGCAGACCTTGATCTCTGACATCGTGGCTGGAATTACGGTTGGTCTTGTGGCCTTACCGTTGGCCATGGCGTTTGCCATCTCCTCCGGACTTCCACCGCAATCAGGCCTCTATTGCGCCGTTGTCACAGGTTTCATCATTTCCGCGCTCGGCGGCTCAAAAACACAAATCGGCGGTCCCACCGGAGCATTCGTGGTTGTCATCTCCGGCATTGTAGCTAAACACGGGGTTGACGGGCTGTTCATCTGCACACTGATGGCTGGAGTTATGCTTATCCTGCTGGGACTCACCGGCATGGGCACAGCGGTCCGCTTCATCCCGCGCCCCGTAGTCATCGGATTCACCAACGGCATCGGCCTACTCATTGCCAGCACTCAAATCAAGGATTTCTTCGGCATTCAGTTGGATAAAGTTCCTGGCGAGTTTCTATTCCGCATGGAAGCGTTAGCTGAACACTTCTTAACCTTTTCGCCCGTTACTACAGCGTTGGGGACAACTGCTTTAGCAATTGTTATGTTAACCCCAAAAATCATCAAACGCGTCCCTGGACAAATCGCGGCAATGATTATTGGCACAGCGATCAGCGTCGCCTTGGGCCTGCAGGTGGAAACAATCGCATCAAAATTCGGAGGCATCCCCAGCGGACTTCCCACCTTGCATATCCCCACATTCAAACCCTCGCTATTGCTGCCTTTGCTTTCTCCTGCGCTAACGGTGGCCATGCTTGGAGCGATTGAATCGCTTCTTTCGGCAGTGGTTAGCGATAGGCTTTCCGGTGATCAACACAAGCCTAATGTGGAACTCATCGCCCAGGGTATTGCCAATGTTGTTTCTCCCATGTTCGGCGGATTGCCCGCCACTGGTGCCATAGCCCGCACTGCCACCAACATTCGCTCCGGTGGAAAAACGCCCGTTGCGGGAATGGTGCATGCTCTAACAATTCTTGCCATCCTGCTGTTCGCCGCTCCTTTGGTTAAATTTGTCCCGCTTGCCGTTCTGGCTGCCATTCTGTTCGTTGTTTCTTGGAACATGGGTGAGTGGCGGGAAATTCCAGAAATTCTAAAGCTCTCCTGGGCCGATAAGAGTGTCTGGCTCATCACGTTTGTTCTTACGGTGGTTGCCGATCTCACCGTGGCAGTCGAGGTTGGAATGATCCTCGCCGCTCTGCTTTTCATCCGCCGTATTTCCACTACAACAACCGTTTCCGAAGTAACACCAGAGTACATTCAAAGCAATCGAGCTCATATCCTGCAAGACAAGATCATCCCGGATTACGTCACAGTTTTCCGCGTGCACGGCCCATTCCTGTTTGGCGCAACCAGTAAATTGGAGGCAGTCCTGCAACGGCTCCATGCACTTCCGGAAATCGTGATTCTGCGTCTGCGCAATATGACTGCAATTGACGGCACGGGCCTGGAAGCCTTCGAAGATCTTGCTGACAAACTTCAACAATCAGGGCGCAGTCTAATACTTTGTGGCGCACGCGAACAACCCGCATCGCTAATCCAGCGAGTCGATTTCGCACACAAAATTGGATCTGCCAATATTTGCCAGTCCATCGACGAGGCGCTGATCCGTGCCGCCCAAATTCATCACGAACGCGCGAAACTAGTTAGGTGATCGAAACTATCATTTTTGATATGGGCAAGGTGCTTATCCCCTTTGACTTTGCCCGCGGCTATCGCGCGCTGGCGCCATTCAGTAAATTCACGGCTGAACAGATTCCCCAGGAACTTTCGAAGACGGACTTGGTGAATCGCCTGGAAAGTGGGCAAATTGAACCTATCCCTTTTTTCGACGAGTTTCGCAGTACCCTGAACGCAGACCTGAGCTACGAAGAATTTTGCCGCATCTGGACCTGCATATTTCTTCCAGAAACCTTGATCCCAGAAGCGTTTGTCCAAACGCTGAAAGAGCGCTACCGCGTAATGGTTCTTTCCAACACTAATGCCATCCATTTTGAAATGGTGACGGTGGCTTATCCAATCCTCAAACATTTTCATCACTTCGTGCTTTCCCATGAAGTGGGCGCTATGAAGCCCGAACCGAAGATTTACAACGCAGCCATCGCCAACGCCCAGTGTCCGGCTGACCGCTGCTTTTTCACAGACGACATTCCCGCCTATGTCGAAGGTGCACGCAAAGCGGGCCTTAACGCGGAACAATTTCTGGGATTTGAAAAACTGCAGGACGATTTGAAACGCTACGGTGTAACTTGGTAGCCCTATTCAGGAAAAGTAGCCCCTACTCGCGATTAATCAGACTGGCCACAAAGCCCGCACCAAATCCGTTGTCAATGTTCACCACTGTCACATTAGAGGAACAGCTATTCAGCATGCCCAACAAGGCAGCCAACCCGTGGAAACTTGCTCCATAGCCAATGCTAGTGGGCACTGCGATTACCGGCACCGACACCAAGCCACCCACAGCGCTCGGCAACGCACCCTCCATCCCAGCGCAAACAACGCATACTTTAGCTTCCATCAACTTCTCGCGATTCTGCATCAGCCGATGAATCCCCGCAACTCCAACATCGTGGATGGCGATCACTTCATTCCCCATTGCCTCCGCTGTAACTCGCGCTTCTTCCGCAACTGGAATATCGCTGGTGCCTGCGCATACAACGGCAATTTTCCCGCGACCCCGTTTCGTTCGATCACGCCAAACCCGGATCGCCCCACTTGCCGGAAAATGTTCCGCATCAGGAATCGCAGCCAGCACTGCCGCCGCAGCAGCTGCGTTTGCTCTGGTAATTAAAAGATTCCCCGATCGTTCCAGCAGCGATTGGCCAATCGCCACAATCTGCTCCGGCGCTTTCCCCAAACCGAAAATCACTTCAGGCATGCCTTGCCGCAGTGCCCTGTGATGATCCACCTTGGCAAATCCCAAATCCTCGAAAGGCATGTGCCGCAAGCGCTCCAACGCAGCAGCCACATCCATGCCGCCATCTTTCACTTGCTCTAAAAGACTTCTTAAATTTTGCTCGTCCATTTTATTAAGTCGCTACCATTCCAACCGGTCACCAAGTTTCAACCCATGCTTCGCCGCCACGCCACCGGCCAATTCCAGCACAAACTGGGCATTGGCGTTGCCACCATACTGTGGACACTCACTCGCCTTTCGCGAATCGTTGCAAGGCGGAGTATCAGGAACAATTTCCACCACTCTGTGCTCTTTGTTCATCCAAACTATGTCTAACGGGATACGCACCTGATACATGTAGTAGGGCACTTGGGCCACTTGAGCATGAATAAACAACATCCCCTTATCCGGGGCAAGCGAATCGCGAAACATCATTCCCCGCAGCATCTCCATTTTTCCGGTCATCGTTTCGCAAACGATAATTGCCCCATCGGGAAGTTTCACGTCCCTCTTATTCAGGTCTGCCATGGTAGTGGGTTTTTCAGTGCTGCACGCCGACGTCAATGCAACCAAACTGAAAACACCCCCAGCCAAACCACGAAGCCAAACATTTCTCATCGACTACAATGGTAACTCACAATGTTTTTTAGACGGCTGCTCTTAACGCTCGAAATGATCAAATTCGAGCATTCTGTATTCGCCCTCCCATTCGCCCTCACCGGCGCTCTACTAGCTTGGCGCGAACTCGGCTTTCCTGCCGACTTGCTGCTTCCAAAGCTGCTATGGATCATTGTCGCAATGGTGGCCGCACGTTCCGCTGGCATGACCTTTAACAGAATTCTCGATGCCGACGTCGATGCCCTAAACCCTCGCACAAAATCACGCCACATTCCCGCGGGAATGCTTTCCACCAACTTTGCCTGGGCTTTCCTGATCCTTACTTCGCTGATTTTCTTCCTAGCCTCGCGCCAGCTTGGTCAACTTTGCTTGTACCTTGCTCCTGTTGCTCTCGGCATTTTGTTCCTTTACAGCTTCACCAAACGGTTCACTTCTTTTTCGCACTTGGTTCTGGGCTTCTGCCTAGGCATCGCCCCAGCCGCCGCCTGGATCGCTGTCACCGGCTCCCTCGACCCACGCATTCTTTGGCTCACCGCCGCCGTCACTCTTTGGACAGCCGGTTTCGACATTATTTATTCCTGCCAGGATTACGAATTCGATAGCGCCTCGCCCCTGTTCAGTCTTCCCAAACTCCTCGGCATTCCCGGCGCTCTCCTCGTCTCGCGCCTCCTCCACATTGGCATGGTAGTTTGCCTCATTATTCTTGTTTCCAGCCTTCACTTGCAATGGCTGGCTCTGACAGGAATTGCCGCCGTGGCCGCACTGCTTTTGTACGAACAAAGCCTGGTTAAGTCCGACGATCTTAGCCGCGTCGATGCAGCCTTTTTTACAATGAACGGCTATGTCAGCGTGCTATTCTTTATTTTTTGGGCTGCTGATATATTTGTTTTCCGTCAAGCCTGAGGCACCACTGATGAACCACCCCAATTTCGACGACCAAAGACTTGTTCCCATCCTTCAAAAAGTGAAGGCCCAGGAACGTCTTTCCTTCGAAGATGGAGTTACTCTCTACCGTACCGCCGACATTTTAGGAGTCGGCTATTTCGCCAATCTGGTTCGCGAACGGCTGCACGGCGACACCACTTTTTTCAACGTCAATCGCCACATTAATCCAACCGATGTCTGCGTTGCCTCTTGCCGGCTCTGCGCCTTCGGAAAACAGAAGCGTAACGAAAATAGCTATACGATGTCCCTTGAAGAAGTCTGGCATCGCGCCGGCGAAGGTTATAAAGAGGCCGTTTCCGAGTTCCACATTGTCGGCGGCTTGCACCCCGAACTCACCCTCGATTGGTATTGCGAAATGCTTCGCGGCCTGAAGCAGCGCTACCCCGACGTGCACCTTAAGGCCTTCACCATGGTCGAAATTTCCTATTTCGCCCAGCGCACAAAACTATCCCATCGCGAAGTGCTGCTCCGCCTGAAAGAAGCAGGCATGGATTCCCAACCTGGCGGTGGCGCTGAAATTTTCAGTGAACGCGTTCGCCGCATTATCTGCGATCACAAAATCGACGGTAACGAGTGGCTGGAAATCGCTCGTATCTCGCATGACCTGGGTTTGAAGACCAACTGCACCATGCTTTACGGTCACATTGAATCGGAAGTGGATCGCGTCGATCATATGGTGCGTCTGCGGAATTTGCAAGATGAAACCGGTGGCTTTGTCACCTTCATTCCACTTGCGTTCCATCCCGACAACACTTCTCTTGAGCATATTGAGAAGACCACAGGCTTCGACGATATCCGTAACATTGCCGTTGCCCGCCTGATGCTAGACAACATCCCACACATCAAAGCCTATTGGGTAATGATGACTCCCAAGATCGCGCAAATCGCCCAGCGCTTTGGTGCCGATGACATCGACGGCACCGTGATTGAAGAGAAGATTTATCACGACGCCGGTGCTACCACCAGCCAGTCTCTCCGCCGCGGGGAACTGTTGCGCCTAATCACCGAAGCCGGTCGCGTGCCCTTTGAACGTGACACTCTCTACCGCCCAATCGAGCGCACCGAAGCAGCTTTCACAATCCTGGTTTAGCCTCGTAGCCCCCTAGCACCTGAAAATCTCTTAATCTCAAGTGATATAGTGATTGGAACTGGAGTCATTGATGCTTTTGTCTCGTTTCTGCACGACCGCGCTTGCCGCTTTCTTACTCACATTCGCTTGCAAACCGTCCGCCTGATGGATGCTTCCCTCAACAAGATGACCCGCATCAACGAGCGCCTAAACATGCAGTTGCGCTTTGAAGGATTCAACGTACTAAATTCCTTCTTCATCAACTCACGGCAATTTAACAACGATCCAACGAATGCCAATTTCGGATCGCTGATCAAAGCCGAAACCAGCGCGCCGAATTCCAATTATCCTCGGCAAGTACAGATCGCCGTGAAGCTGATTTGGTAGATCGTCTAACCGCTTCAGTTCTCCGAGGGTGGTTCCACATTGTCAACCACCCAATAAGTCACTGGACCAGTCGTTGATTTCAATTGCAATCCGAACTGGGTTTGCAAATTGGAAATAAGTAATCCCAGTCCCTCAGTCCCTAATCCCCCGGAAGACTGCCCTCCAGCCCTTCTAGCGTACTCCAACGCGCATCGAAATCGTAGTAACCCTTCAATCCGGTTTGGTCCACAACAGGCTGCTTAAGGAACACGGCCAGTGCCATAGCCATTCCCGCCATGGTTGATTTATTCCCAATCATCCGGCCGTCTCTGTCACTCATCGCCGCCCCTACATAGCCTTCCTTGGCAGGCGGCACCGGTGCTGCCACTTCCTGGATACGCATGCCACTCTTTGCCACCTCAAGACCATAGATCCGCTCCTGACGCGTTTCCGTATGCAATCGCAAACGGAACCGGTCCGCCAGCATTTTCCGCATCATCAAGCGAACCCGTTCCTGATTCTCTCTTGGTGCAAGTGCAGGAAAATCTTCCCCAGGTTTAGCCGATACCGAATAGGATTGGTTCTTCGCCCAATTCGGTAAACCCACCAGCTGCTGCGAAGGGTGTTTGATCTCATAAGCAAACGCGATCATGAAAAGAAGCATCGTGCGCGAATCGATGTATTGGCCGCCAGGTAAGATCGGCGTGAAGTCCTGGCTACGCATAATCCGCGCTGCGTTCTGCGGCACAGCTCGAATGGAAACAACTTCAAAGCCCGGTTCAGAGGGCTGCCCAATTGCAACCGCAGCCAGGAACAAAGCCGCACAGCCTATCCATTTCCCGAATCCAAAAGCCATAGAATTCCCTCCTGGACGAGTAATCAATTTCCATGCTGCACCGCAACAACATGTCAAATTCGCGAACTTTGCAATTCTTTTTGACAGTCGTTGAGTTGGGAATCAAAGTAGCTTCGCAATAATGCCGGTGCCCAATCAGCTTTCAAAATAACATGATTGCTATCCGGTGTTTTGCTAACCAAACCAAAAACAATCTTGATTCGATTTCATCCATTGCAGTATCATCAAAGCTGGCTGATTAGGCAGCCCCCGGAAAGCGGGAAGGGTTCAACCCACCTCCAACCATATGGAGGATACATGAGCAAAAAACTCCCCGCCCGTCCCAATCTGGATCATCTTCGAGCGCAAGCAAAGACGCTACTCACCAAACTTCGCGATGGCGATCCACAAGCCGCTAAAACTTTTTCTGACCATCTGCCGGAAGCCGCAGCGCTTTCGCCCGGGCAAGTTCGCCAGCGTGGATTCCGTCTAGCCGACGCACAGTCAGCCATCGCCCGAAAGACCGGATTCGCAGCCTGGCCCAGCCTGGCTCGTCACGTCGACCTTCTTCGCCGCATGGAAGGAACCTGGACTTTCCAATCGCTCGAAGTGGATGCCCAAACTATGCCCGCTGCCATGCTTTCCCACTCAATCATGCTGATCGACGGTGACCGCTTTCGCATGGAATCTCCTGAGGCCACCTATGAGGGAATTTTCACCATCGACGTGGAACCCCAGCCTAATAGGATCGACATCGATTTCATCGAAGGTCCCGAAGCAGGCAATCGCTGCGAAGGTCTCTTCCAGTTGGATGGCGACCAATTGACGTTCTGTTTAGGTCTCGTGGGTGCCAAGCGGCCGCAGCAGTTCGCAACTACCAAAGGAAGCGGCCACGCTTTGGAAGTTCTGGTACGCAAAGACTCCGCGCGACCCGCTGGTGTAGAGGGTGGAACGCCGCCATCATTCGTTGAACCCATCCCGGTTCTGGCAATTGATCCATCCAGTTTCGATGCTACTCTCACTCCGGCCATCGAAAAGCTTCAAGGTGAATGGGTGCCCTTGGAACTGGTCACCTCCGGCGCACCTTTGCAAGCGTCTTATCTAACCTTTGGTTCGCGAACTCAAACTGGCCTTGAAACCAAGGTTGTTTTTGGCGGCCAAATAATGCTTCACGCTAAAGTCAGATTTAACGAAGCCACAATGCCCATCGAAGTGGATTACTTGAATCTGACAGGGAAGGGAGGGGGCTCAATTTCCCTGGGCCTCTTTCAATGGGATGGCGACGAAGCAGTGTTTTGCATCGCATCCCCTGGAGCACCTAGGCCCTCGGACTTTAGCTCCAAGAAAGGTGACGGGAGAACGCTGAGTCGTTGGAAGCGGCAAAGTTGAGCAGCGTTTCTAGTTTCAAAGCAACTCCTGGAAGCGCTTGCCGAAGATTCCAGTCGCAATGATTTCCCGTCAACCTACCAACCGGACGGAATGAAGATTCGCCGTTAGCCGAACCGGATGAAATACCAGAAATGTGTCCATCGTTCGGCTTGTAAATCCCAAGGGTTTTTATAACGCCTGCGGGCGCTACAAAGTAGGTTATTGTTGTTACGTCCGTCGATCCGCTCATGGCGCGAATCGACTGACCGGCCCTCCTCGCATGAATCGCGGCCCTGCGGTGACCATCTTGAGCACATTGGTAACCAAATTGCTCGTCTTCTGTCAGAATTGGCCTTGCTGGCGGTTCAATCGAGGAGGTTCATTTTGAAATATCTAATTCTTTTCGTTGCACTCATCTCAAGCCTGCAAGCCACGACGATTGTATCTGGTACCGCGACTCGCGATTACCGTGCTCAAGGAGGATTTGCAAGCGCCCTCAACCAATTCAATTTGACTCTCTCGAGTGGACCTATCACTCAGGTCTCGGCGTTCCATGACTACGAGATCTGCACTTACCCATGCACATACTGGGCATCGGGCTTTGCCGTTTCCACTTCTCCTTCGGGAATGGTCGCCCCTGGGGTTGCCTACAACTTCGTGCTGAATGGCGTGACGTACAGCGGCTCGTATAACAACAATTTCAACAACATGCCGAACATAAGCTTAACTTACGAGGTTCAGTGGATGTTCGGCTTCACCGAGCCGCCTATTCGAGATGCATTTGGCTATTCAATACTGAAGCAGTTTACTGGGACGTTGACCGCAGTGGTTTCCGGCGTTAGCTATTCCGAAACCTTCGACGGATATGCCAGCATTGGGGCTTATACGCCGCCTGTCATCGGTACTGGGCCCTTCCATATTTATACGGACTTTAAGTTCACGCCCAATCCTGTCGAGGTGCCGGAGCCGGCATACCAGTTCATTCCGGGCATGACAGCAATTATTTTGACTGGGCTCTTTCGCAACAGGGTGCGTGGGGGTGCGTATTCAATGGGGCGGCATCAAAAACGGTGAGTTGCTCAAGTTGATAGCCCGCGAAGCTTTTCATGTCTTCCTGACCGGCGACAAGAACATGGAAAATCAGCAACGTCTTTCCCAATCGGCCATATCTATTCAATTGAAAGCGCCATCGGCAGCGCACAGCCCGTTGAGGTCAAAACCGTAAATAGAAGTAGGCTTAGGCGGCGCAGTAGTTCGGGTATCGGTTACCTTTGCGAGGCGCCTACGCTGAGGCTCTTTAGCAGTCTCTGGGTCAAACGACCTATATAGGGTGGGTTATTTGCTTCAATTGGCGGTCTGCTTCGATAGCTCCCGTGAAGTCGTTAGCCTTGATCGGAAGCCCCGGCGACGGTAGAACGCCGGTTGCGGGAAGTGATGCACACCGCCGCGCAGATTCCGCGCGTCCCGCCCGTGTCGACCGTGGAACGCCGCCATCATTTATGGCTCGCAAACTCATACTGGCCTTGAAACCAATGTTGTTCTTGGCGGCCAAATAATGCTTCACTCGCAAAGTCAGATTCAACGAAGCCACACTGCCCATCGAAGTGGATTACTTGAATCTGCCAAAGAAAGGAAATGGTTCAATTTCCCTGAGCCTCTTTCAATGGGATTTCGGCGAAGCAGTCTTTTGCGCCGCATCCACCTGAGCACCCAAGACCCTCAGACTTTAGCTCTAAGCGTTGGAAGGCGGAGAAGTTGAACAATCCATTCGTGTTTAGTCCAACTACACTGGTCAAGAGATTCCAATTCGATTTGCTAGAGTCCCTGGGAGCAGGAATCGTCATCTCTTGCTTCATATTCCACAAATAGGTGGTTGAAGCAGTCGACGAAAGCGTTGGACGAGCCTGTTGCTGAAAGTTGCAGAATCGCGACTGGTAACATCCGCCGATCCAAAAACTCAGCTTGAGGGCATCAAGTCGTAAACAGCGTAATCACTAGTAATGCAAATCGATAGCCCAAAAAGCAGGCGACTACGGCAATGGTAAGCAATGCCGCTTTTATTGCTCGAACAAGGGGCCTTTCTCCATAGACAGTGCCTACCGCCGCGAAAAGGTATACGCCGCAGACGGCGACCTGAACCATTGACAATGCGTGATCGAATCTCTCTGATTTCAGTCCGATTCCACCGGTTAGTAGGTCAGCCCCAACCACCACTGACGCCAGGCAAAAGACTAACAAGAGAAATGTATAGAAGTGAAGCGAAAACACAATGTGACCAACAAACGGCAGTCGCCTCCGAAAGAAGATCGTCGGCAAGAACAGACCGAATGGCAAGACCATCAATATGATGAGCGATTTGGCATTCAGTGCTACAGCCCGGTCGAAAAGCGGGGTGTATTGTTCCAGTGACATAGCTTTCGTGTTTATCCGGTAAGCGACCAAGGGCTGGGCTAGGCCACTCCAAAACTGATCGTGTAAGTGCATATAAAGCGATGTCGAGAATACGTTCGTGCCAATTAGCGATTGCGTTGCGAAAAACAGCACATTAGCCACCAGGAATAGTTGAAGCGGCAGTGTGAAAGGCTTTCGCTGGCCTCGCAGATAAGCCAATGTCAACGAACCAGGGTGCGCAATCAGGCAGCGAAAGCTTCGGACCATCGGTCCATCCAAGTTGGTGCACGCTGTTGCTATCTGGCCAATAAACCCACGCAGCTTTAAGTCACGGTGCTGAATCGGGCACTCGCCGCAGTTCGAACAGTAGTTCGTCAAGATGCTACGGTTGCATGTGGGGCAGTTCCACGATTCTGCAACCTTCGCTGCTTTGGACTTCTTCGGTGGCCGGCTCATGCTTGACTCACTGGGTGACGATTTAAGATTTGATTTTCACACATTTCACCAATCTCAAGAAAGCACTCTCGTACTTTAGCATCGCCGCTTTTCCTTTGATAAGGTTTGCCGTTTCAGTGTCTATGAGTGGTTATTCGCGATGGGCATTCACGGGGGAGTAAATCGTTCGCCTCCCGCTTTAGAAACGAGTTGCTAACCGCTGGCATTGCATAATTCAAGAGGCTGTCCGACTAGTTGGGTGCGACGCATTCGGTTGCCGGCTTCAGCTTTGGATCGTCGAGGGAGAGTTTGTAAATGATCTGGTTGTAATCGTACAGAGGAGTCGGTCGCGCGTCATTGATAAACGTTGCTGTATAGGTTCCCTCGAAATAGATCACTCGACCCCTATCCTTGTCGAAAAAGGGGTGGTGCACAACGTTGTAGAAGTTGTACTTTTCGTGGCTCACAATCTTCTTGGCGCACTGCCATGGCCCTTCTGGAGCCTTTGCTTCGGAGTAGTACACGTTGCCCCACGCGCCAGCGATCATGATCCACCGTTTACGATATTCGTTCCATGCGATTGATCCCATCGCGAAATCGCCTGGCTTACCGGTGTCAACGTCGATGAACGGGAACTGTGCTGCTTTCGGTGCCAGCTTCCCGCTTGCGATAAGCTTCCTTTCCTCTTCGGCACCGTCGACAAACGGGAGCCCCGGTTTCCAACCGCATCCAGTCTCATCGCAGGCGTAGGACTCGTAGGCGAGGGCATCCTGGATGGCTCTCCAGTTGTCTGGCACGCGATAGTTAGGATACAGATACCAAAATGCACGCCCGCCCTCCTCCACACGTACGGGATGGGAAGATCGGTGCTCTCGGTCCGGCGGATGTTGGGCTAGCGGACGGAATACCCCGTTCTTGTCGTCGAACACAGCCACGCCGCGCTCCTCGACAGGTTTCTTCTTGTCCACACGGGTATAAGTTGCTACCAGCCGATCCCGCCCTTGTGGGTCGCGGACGATCATTAGGCCCTCCAGCCACACCAATCCTGGTCGGTCGAGGGGCAGCATAGGTCTGGTGAATCCATTGGGGTTGATGAAATACTCCAGGTTGATTCCGCTCTCTGGATCGAGTCCACCCGCGTTCGGAGGCATTGAGGTCGCCCCAGTAACGTTGAAGTTCATTTTCGCGGGTCCAAACGTGTCCCCCCAAAACCAATAAATTTTCCCTAGATATGGGATTGCGATCACGGTGTCCTGCCCGGTAACTTTCGCATTTAAATTTGGCCTGTGTATCGGTACGGAAATGCCCGCCGCAACGCTATCCTCGTAGATCCCCGCTCCGGTAATGCGATAAAGCCTTTCAGCAATGTTCTCCCGGACGACCCTCAGTTCCGCGCGGCCACCAGGCTTCACCGCGAGGATTATTCCGGCTTCATCGAATACCTTCGCTTCAAACCGGTACCCATGACTGCTTACATGGAAGAACACTTCCTGTCCCATCGCCCAAGCATCGGAAATTGAAACAACGCCATTGCTGTCGCTGTACCAAGCCCGCCGGTTGGAGCATCGCATTTCAACCAATGGCACGCCGCGCCCGCTTTGGCTGTCGACAATTCGGATCACGAAGGGTCTATCAGTAGCCAGTGCTACTGATACTACGAAGAACAGAGTCTCGCAACGAATAGTCGTAATATTACCTCTCATATGTATGGTTTGTAGACTGAAAATTCCGAATCGGCGGAGAATAACCACCGAATACACACAGGATGACTGGCCAACACAACCGCACCTAACAAATATCTAATTCTAATTGATTAGGATAAATCTGAAGTTAAAAAGTCCAACATATTCAATGCTATAGCCACTTCAGTTGATTCGATTCCTTCTCGGCGGTTCAAAACACCAAGGTAAAACTATTCTAGAAGAACCTCAATGAAGCAAGCAAGCCAACAAGCTGCAGAATACGCGGCATTCGAACAACTCCGCGCCGCCTACGCAGGTGCCCAGATCTTCCTACCCCCCCGTCGCCAATCCTGCGTCAGCCTCCTTGATGGATCTGCCACTCCCATCTACTCCCAATGATTCCGTGGCTGGGATTTGACGCGGGCGGAGTTGACGGTGGATCACCGCCACCCGTTGAACCGGCGATTCAAGCATTCTATCCATCCGTTTTTTGCGGCCAAATATTGCTTTCACGTCCGGGAAGGGAACTCGCTCAATTTTCGCCAGGCCTCCTTTCAATGGGATGGCGACGACGCAGTCTTTTGCATCGCCCTCCCTGGAGCACCACGACCCTCAGACTCTAGCTCTTAGAAAGGTGACAGAAAAACGCTGAGTCGTTGGAGCGGAAAAGTTGAGCCGCATTAAGCCCGGACAAATGATTCAAGATACCCAACCTCGAATGAGGTGTTCATATGATCTTCAATAGGGAAATCAAAAGTGACTCTGCTTTAATCGCTCCACGAATTGACCAGTGACGGCTGGATCATGACGGTGTTACGCCAATTGAGTAAAATTGCACCGTTCTGTGCCTGAACGAAAATTCGCCGGGGATGAGCCGGTAGTTCCCCGGCATATCTGGACTTTGTTTTTTCGGGAAATAGAATTTCTCATGGCACTTTTGGGCAGGAATCCTCGCCTATAGGTATAGATGCCTCTTCTTCGCAATTTTCCGCTTCACCGCTTTATTGCTTCGCTGTCGTTTCTGCCGATAATGCTTGGTGCGCCGTCGCAGTTTAAAGCGGAGCCCAATCGAATCGAGCGAGGTAAGAGCGCGGCGGTCACCATTTCGGAAATTTCGGACACGGCTTGTGTCCTCAAGGAGGTGACAGTCGAATCGCCCGCATCTGGAATCTCAGTCAGCAAGATTGGAGCGTCCGAGGATGGGTGCAAGCTTTCCATTCAAGTTCTGATTGGAAGTGGCGCGGCCTTTGGAGCGGTCAACCTGCCAATCACGAAGACGCCTGCCGGAGGTGGGTCCGCTGTTTTGATCACCTCGATTCCTCTTGAGGTCACCGCCATTTTACCGGAACCGATCCCGCCAGGCCTTTCGCCTGGAGTGGACGTCACTTGGGACATTCTGCCTTATCGTGAGACAGCCGATACTTTTGGGCGTAAGGTAGCCTCTCAATATTTCGCGGTGAATATCAAACTGGGTAACAATTCGGCCTATCCGATTCAGTTGGCCGGGTTTGGGTTTGACCTCAACAACCTGCTGAAATCCAAAGATGGAAAGAAACTGCCGCCTGCTCCGTCTCCGAACTCACCATACCATGTCACCCGATCGACGATTGAGCGAGATCGTGAAGTTGGGGGGCGAGCGATCTTCCTCAATAGCTTAACTGCGGCACTCGGTGTGTACTCCGTTGCAGGGGGGTTCTTCGGAACCGGACATGGGGGGGTGGCGAATGCTGCAAACGCAGCGGCGAAGGACCGTTACGCCTTGTTCCTGGCACTGGGAAATCCTGTGGCCGCTGGATTTGGCTTGATTGTGCCAGACAAGACGATTCGTCACCTGATTGCGCTTGACACTCGGGCGTTTCGAGACAATCAGATCATATCTAACAACACGCACCAGCACATTCTGACATTCATCAGCCGTGATCTGGTCGAGTGTCGGCATACAAAGATCTGCACAGAGTTAAAGGACCCAGCCGGCTGGGAAGGCACACTCACGCGAATTCCTTACAACATGAGGCGCTTCGATCCGAATGCAATTAAGGCGGGGCTGGGAAATCTGTAATTATTGGGCAGGAAATTCAGTATTTGAATCGAGTTCGTGTGATCAACCGGCCCGACACAACGGTTGCTGCTCCCCCAGTAGTGGTGACCCCGAAAATGATCGAGATCGCGCAGGGAGCGAAGGATGAGGAAGTTGCGATCACGGGGAATTCTCTGTTTGGAACGAGTGCTGCGCCAATCAATCGCACTGACGTGAAGTCGACGCTCGAGGATATCAAAAGCGATGGAACTACAGCAAAGGTCAAGTTCACCGTTGACGACAATGCTGCACTTGGGGACTTTTTGCTGCAGATTGGGCGGCCGAATGACCCGTCGTGGACCGTACCGGTGAGGATCTTACCGGCGGTTCCCAAGGTGATACCACCGAGTGTTGTTCCAGACATTGAGCAGACGAAGACCGCGACGGTGAAGATTACAGGCCGTTTCCTGAAGGGTGGTGCGGTGTGTACCGCGTTGCCGTCAGCGAAGGTGGCCTGTGAGCCGTCGCCGAGCGACGATGGCAAAGCAGCGGATTTGACAGTGACGCCACAATACGGCGCGCCTCTCGGCAAGGCGGAATTAACCATTGTGCGCAATGGCCAGAAGGGCGATAAGACTGTTGAGATCAAGGTGGTTGGCGGAACGCCTGTGTTCACCCCCGATCCGTCGAAGGCCTCGATTAAGACGACCCCTGCGACGGAAACCATCACGATGAAGCTTACGGGTGGAGACTTCCTGAAGACCTCAACACTTGAGGCGGATGGAGCCCTCAAACCTTTGGTGAAGATTACACCGATCGGGTCTGTGAACGGTGATCGCGGGGCGGAAGTTGCTGAGTTCCGGATCGAATTTTCTGCAAAACCTGCCGTTGGTGCGTATAGCTTTAGTGTGATGAACGGAGGAAAGACGAAAGCAATTCCCCTCCAGATTGTGCAGTGAGTACGAGAATCACCAATTCGGGTGCAATGCCTTCCTTGCCACAGAGTATGACTATCAATTGTGACCCTCATCTCTAATGCCTTACTATTCGGGTCCTGTGGTTCGGAGGTCTTCCTTCCATACTGCAATGGCACTCGCAGCGGTTCCTTCTAGCCGGTTTTATGTGAAAAGTGACTTCCATACGAAATCCCGCCCACCTCGGAAACTGGAATCACTCTCAATCAAAATAATTGCTTCGCCAACAACTCTCTCTAGTTCAACCACTTCTGCGCTACCACTCGTTCCAGTCCTAGTTGTCGTGCAACACTCCGGGGTACTTTTATTTCAGAAATACCTCAATGAAGCAAGCAAGCCAACACCCAGCAGAACCCTCAGCATTCGAACAACTCCTAGCCTCCTGCGCAAGTGCCTTGTTCTTCCTAACCTCCAGTCGCCAATCCTACGCAAGCCTTCCTGGTGGATCAGCCACCCCCGTCTACTCGGAACAATTCCGGGGCTGGGTTTTGAAGCAGGCCGCTGACCACGCACTCCCCGTTCCGTCACCATCTAGACTTGCCCACGTCCTCCGTCATCAGGACAATCTCGTCCAGGCTTCCGGATTGCCCAGCAATATGGTCCATAACCGCATAGCCGTTCAGCCCGATGGCACAATCTACCTTGATCTCCAAACCGAAAATGAAGCCATCGAAATCAACCGTCACAATTGGACCCGCACCCAAAAGCACCCCGCTACTTTCCGCCGTCATGAATTGAACTTGGCCTTGCCCGTTCCAACTTCCTCCAAAGCCACCACAACCCAACTTCTAGCTAAATCAATGGGCCTCACTGAAGTAGCTGCCAACCCGTTGACTAACTGGCTAACAATGGCGCTGCTCCCAAATGTTGCCGCACCCATCTTAGTTATCACCGGCGAAGCCCGTATAGAAGCCGCTCGCCTCTTGCGCAACATCATCGACCCTGTCGTCCAACCCCTCTTTCCACTCCCCGTAACCGAAGGCCAACTCGGCCAGCTTGCCCAGTGGAATAGCGTGCTTGCCTTCGACGCCGGACCGCACATTACAGAGGGCCGCAAATCCGCACTACGCCGTCTGCGCCGTGGAGTTCCAGTACGCCTCCGCGAAGTCAGCCGTCGTCAGTCTCCAATCTACGAAACCGCACAACGGCCAATCTTGATCGCCGCCGACGCGCCCGTTGAGATCGAGAAAAATCAAATCAACATTGAAATTAACCAGTGCCACGAAGTACCGCTAGACCAGTTATTGGGTGCCTTGCTGAATCAGTTGGTAAGAGCTTTAAAACAAATCGAGGCTCCAACCGAATCCTGGCAAATTGAAGATGTGCAGTTGCTCCGCATTCCAATATCAGCCCATTACGCAACAGCCAACAAGCCCTTCACATAATGAAAACACCGGCAGAAAATCGGGAGCGCAGCCGGGCGCGATAAGAAGATGTCCAACCCTAATCGTAAGCTCTTTGACAATCTAATATTGATGTTTCCAGAATCAAGGCAACGCGAAAAATTGGGGACTGGCTTGTCTGGCCCAGGCGACAGAATTTACTCATTGAACCAAAGGCCCTAAGCGAGCGGCCAGACCGGCCTGTCCCCATTTTTTCCCATTTTCAAATCCTCAGTCTTAAACGCCGCTAAGCCGGGTTATGACACAAATTGCATTCGTTCGACGCCTTGTGTTCATCATGGCAAGCCATACAAGAATTCATGTCGATCGGTTTTTCCTTACTCATCACATCCCGTTCCGCCACCGGCCCATGGCACTTCGCACAATCCGTCATCTGGGTGTGCACCTTGTGTGAGAACCAAACAAACTCCGGTAATTTGTAAACCCTTATCCAAGGTACCGGCTCTTTCTTCTTTGCAAATTCAGTCAGCTTCTGAATATGAGGACTGTCCGTCTTCACACTAGCGTGGCATGCCATACACTTGGTCTCCGCTGGGAAAGTGGCGGCGTCGCCTTTACCCGGCATCGTATGGCACTCCGTGCATTTCAAGCCCATTTTCAAATGAGTCTTGTGGCTGTATGGCAACGGCTGTTCCGCTGGACAAACCATGCCCATCCCCACGGCCACAACTGCCAATTTCAATTTGCTAAGGTAGAGCAAACGCAACGTAAGAATCTCCCGATTTGGTGGAAAGCCGCCCCCCGCCGCCGCACGTGATCACAACAAACTGCTTTCCGTTTATAGAATAAGTTGCTGGAGTGGCATAGCCGCCAGCTGGCAGTTTGGTTTCCCACAGGATCTCGCCAGTAGCGGCGTCGAACGCTCGAAACATTTCATCCGCCGTAGCCCCAATGAAGACCAGTCCGCCCGCCGTCACAATCGGGCCGCCGAAATTTTCTGTTCCAACATTCTTTTCCGTTGTCTTATTCTTGCCCAACACTTTCTGCCAGGCAAATGTCCCCTTATTCAGGTCAATAGCGGTCATCAATCCCCATGGTGGCTTTCCTCCTGGATTTCCTTTGTCATCCCGCAATTTCCTATAGCCGCCAATGTTGTACGGATAAGCAGAACCAGCCGGCGCATCAATCAACTGCATGATAGACGCAAGATTTTGTGAGTTGACGTACAACAAACCTGTCGACTGGTCCCAAGCTGCACCTCCCCAAAGTCCTCCGCCTACGGTTCCAGGCAGCATTATTGAACCCTGCTTAGAAGGCGGAGTGTACAATCCAGTATTCTTCCAATCTTTCGCCATCCTGGAAAAGTGTTCAAAAACTTCAGGGGTCACGTCGCTCGGCTCATAGCGCTGTGCAGAAAATGGCGGTGGACGAACTGGTACCGGCTGAGTTCTTGAAGCCATTTCGCCCGGAATATCGGAGGCTGGAAACCGCCGCTCTTCCACCGGTATCAAGGGCTTTCCCGTATTCCTGTCAAGAACGAAAACAAATCCCTGCTTGGTAATTTGCGCTAATGCGTCCTTGCCCTGAAACTGAATTAAATTGGCATTCACAGGAAGGTCCATGTCCCAAATATCGTGATGGACTGTCTGGTAATGCCATTTGCGCTTTCCGGTTGAAGCATCCAAAGCCACCACCGAATTCCCGAACAAATTGTCTCCCAACCGGTCGCCGCCATAAAAATCAAAGGACGGAGACCCTAGACTTACATAAACCACACCAGCTTTTTCGTCCAGGCTCATCCCACCCCAATCGTTGGTGCCGCCGGTAGTTTTCCAAGCGTCCTTCGGCCAAGTTTCATAGCCGAATTCCCCAGGATGTGGAATTGTGTGGAAAATCCATCGGCGCTTGCCCGTCTTTAGGTCGAATGCCCTGATGTGTCCGGGTGCCGACATTCGCGGTCCTTCTCCAACACTCGAACCCATGATCACTAAATCTTTGTAGATAACACCAGGAGTTGTCGACCCGTTGAATGCGCCCGGCGGGTCGCGGTCCAAATCCTTGGACATGTCGATTCTGCCGCCCTCGCCAAACCCCTCCACCACCTTGCCCGTCTTCGCGTTCAAAGCATATAAGTATTTGGATGCAGGGAAAAGAATGCGCTCATCGTCCTTATCTCTCCAATACATCAATCCACGATTCACTCCTTGCGATCCGCTCCTTGGCGGTTCAAATCGCCACAGTTCCTTTCCTGTGGCCCCGTCCAAAGCAACAGCTATCGCAGTCGGCGTCGTTCCATAAACTACTCCATTCACCACAATCGGCGTGCACTCATTATTGGTGCGGCCCCTCGGGTCGGCATCCCCGGAACTAAATTCCCATGCCACCTTCAATTGCCGCACATTCGACTTGTTAATTTGCTTAAGCGGCGAATACCGGTTGCCGTCATTTCCGCCTGACCAGGTACGCCACTCCTGTTGCGCCGAAAGCGCAATTGGCAGAAGGAATAAGAGAATTTGCTTCATAGGATGGGGATCCGCTTGAGTATATCGAAGGTGGGTACAACGGTGCTTGTAGAAAAAAATGACGGGGTAGGTCAGACGCCGTGTCCTGCAAGGAACGCCGCCGATCTACCCCGTTTAGTTGCCGTACTAACTCATGAAGGAGATCAAATTGATTTGTTCTACTCCTTTATACCTTTTGCGATATCTCATTCCTATGAGTAGGATCCGCTGAGTCCGATGGAAAAAACACTTAGTACCCTATGTCCTGAGGAATGCAAAATAGACCGTAAATACCATAAGTCCAAAACTCACTGCGCAATTCCACTTCAGAGTTCCTCTCGTACCGTATCCAATCCGGTTGAAGGAACCTACAAGCAATACTCGAATAGGGATGCGCGACCAGGCGAAGGTCATGAAACCCAACGTCAAAATGAAACAGGTGCGCTCCGGCCCCCCGCCATTGCGCACCCGTTTGCGACGAAACCGAAGTTACGTCTGTACTCACTTATCGGCAGTTTCCATCTGGTCTGGAGTAGAATGGTGACACTTCATGAATCGCCGACAATTTCTAACTACTCTGGGCGTGGGCCTCGCCTGTGCCTCGCTCAATGCTGCTACTCGACCAAATGTCCTTTTCATCGCTGTGGATGATCTCAACGATTGGATCGGTTGCCTTGGTGGTCATCCACAAACGAAGACTCCAAATTATGATCGCCTTGCTGCCCGTGGCGTTCTGTTTACTAACGCGCATTGTGCCGCTCCGCTATGCAATCCATCGCGGGCAGCGCTGATGACAGGCATTGCTCCAGCAACGTCCGGTGTCTACGAAAACAATCAGCCCTGGCGTAAATCTCCGGTGCTTCAAAATGCTGTGACCATTCCCCAGCACTTCCGTGCAAATGGCTATAAGGCAATTGGCAGTGGAAAAATCTATCACGACTCTTTCCCCGACCCTCAGAGCTGGGATGAGTTTTTCCCTTCGCTGGATAAGCAAAAGCCGGCTGATCCCAGGCCGTCAAAAACTCCAGTCAACGGTATTCCCAACGCAGCCCACTTCGACTGGGGCCCTCTTGGTTCGGATGTCCACGATTCAGCTATGGGTGATTTCCAGGTGGTCGATTGGGTCACCTCTCAACTGGCCAAGCGGCATGATCAACCACTATTCCTGGCCTGTGGGCTTTTCCGGCCTCACCTTCCCTGGTATGTTCCACAAAAGTATTTCGATATGTTCCCCCTGGATAAAATCGAACTTCCCAGCGTGAAGGCCGACGATTTGGACGACGTTCCTCCTATTGGAAAAGCTATGGCAAAGCCCGATGGAGACCATAAGAAAGTTATCGAAAACAACCAGTGGAAGAAAGCAGTTCAAGGATACTTGGCTTCGATTAGTTTTTCCGATGCAATGTTGGGGCGCCTGCTGGATGCCTTCGACAAAAGCCCATACGCAAAAGACACTATCGTGATGCTTTGGAGCGATCACGGGTGGCATCTTGGAGAAAAATTGCATTGGCGAAAATTCAGCCTATGGGAAGAGGCAACTCATAACGTTTTCATGGTGTCTGCCCCAGGAGTTACCAAAGCAGGAGGACGATGCGATCGCACAGTTAGCTTGCTCGATATCTACCCAACCCTGATTGACCTTTGCAGCTTACCTGCGAAGAAAGGATTGGAAGGGAAAAGCATTCTTCCACTTTTGAAGAACCCCGCAACTGGATGGTCCCATCCGGCCGTGACCACTTTCCGTCAAGGGAACCATTCGGTACGCAGCGAAAAATGGCGTTACATTCGCTACAAAGATGGAACGGAAGAACTCTACGACCATGACAAAGATCCAATGGAATGGACCAACCTTGCCGGAAAACCAGAATCGCTTCCTGTTAAGAAGGAGCATATCAAGTGGCTCCCGAAATTGAATGCTGCCCCAACGATGTCCGTAAAAGGTGGCGAAGAGAATTAATCAATCCAGCTTGAAAATGCGGATCCCGTCTTTGTCGTAGAGTTTTTCGACACCTACGGGATTCGCCAAGCTGGTTTGAATTTTCTGATAGTCATCCACGTCCAGGTCTCTGCGGAAATCTTCCTTTGTCAGGTAAAGATAATTCAAGCCATGCAGCCGGGCATATTCGATTGCTCCAGAGTAGGCAGCTACAATTTCCTTGGCTTCATCCCGGTACATATGAACGGTTGGAATAATCAGGTTTGCTGATTTTCTGCCGGTATAGAGATACACCAAAGTGTCCTGCTCTGCCAGGATTCGGGCATCAGCTGGCAGGTTATTCTTCACCCACGAAAATGCTGGTTTGTTGCGTTCCAGACGTTGGCGAAATCCGTCCATCATGGATGGCAGAAGGTTGAACACCGTAAAGATCTGGGCCATGAAGCAAGCTGCGAAAAGCGTGCAAACTGCGGCTGCCATGATGCGAGCAGCGATTCTTTGGGAACCATCTTTGTGACTAAAGCCTTTGCGGATATTGCCAACCAACTCTTTCATTTCGAAACAGAAACCGGCAAGTAATAACGGTGCCAGAGGCAATACAAAACGTTCATTTGGAGGGAAGCTCCAGATCACCAGCATTCCAAGAAACACGGCACCAAAAGCTCCGTATTGCCAATCGGATTTACTCTTGCAAAGTTTCCAGCAGCCTCGCAAAGCGGCCAATGCCAGCAGTTGGTTGAGAATTTTCACAGGTAGAGCTTCGCTCACTTTCGGCAATACCAATGCCCCAATTCCATAAAGGACGGAATCAATATTCTTCCAAAGGAACAGATGTGCTTCGTTCCAATGAAAGTTCAACCAGTGAAAACCTGCGTAATTGGTGTAGTAGAGCGTGATCAGGTCGGTGCCCGGTCCAATATGTTGTTTCGACCAGATTGCCCAACCGACGGTGGCTGGGAGCATAGCTAGCAAAAATACGGAAGCTTCTTTGAACTTGCGACGGAATAGAAAAACTGCGGGAACCGAAACCAGCAGAGCTACTCCGGCGGTTCGAAATAGAAAGGCGATTCCGCCTGTGATTCCGGCAACAGCTACCCACTTCCATCCTTGGCTTTCTGCCGTATGAAGAGCGATAAGGACGGCCAACACAAATACCGTAAACGGAATTTCGCTCATCAGCATTACGCTGAAGAAGATCACATATGGGTTGATGGCCAGAAGAGCAGCCAAACCCCATTGCCACTGGACGTCGAGTCCGAGTTTTCGCCAATAGAGCATAGCGAGCAGCAACAGGACAGGCAACATTCGCCACTGCACCCAGACGGCTTGTTTCAGATTTTGAGGAAACGTTGCACCATCGGCCCAGACTGAAGCCAGTAGGGCGGGGTAGCCTGGCGGGTATTTGGTTTGGGCAGGTTCGCCAGGCAAACTGGAGATGCGGTAGCCACCACCATCAAGCAGTGATTTGGCACTGGTGAAATAGAGGCCGTCGTCCCCGAAATCGCCAAAGCGCGGATCATCCTGATTGTTCCAAGTGAACCAGAGCGATGGCGTCAACAATAGAACGAAGCCAATCAGCGGAGCAAGAAATCGCATCGAGAAAGCTTAGTGCGCCGGAGCGTGTTCGTGAACTTCACTAAGCACGTTAGTCAGGTTTCCATTGTTATTGAAAGCCATTGGTTCGGCCTGGCCGACAATTTCCAAAGCGGAATCAGCTTCAATCTGCTTGCGAAGATTTTCACTGAGGAACATTGTGGACAGTTCCATGGAATTCCTGATCCAACCGATTGTTACTTCCGACTGATCCAATTTACCTACTGTAGGCATCAGGACGCTAAGGCATTCCCGGTCCGTCGGAAAGTGAATTGGGATTTTGATTGCAGCGGGAGTGGATGCGGTAAGGGAATTAATGCGTGTGGGATTCCAGTCAATCTTTGACAGCAGATTGTCGTGAATAATATCTGCCATCCCCAGGCCTACGCCATTGCCATAGCTCATGGAGCTTAGGTCGCGAATATAGAGGCGTTGAAACTTGGGACCGGGCCAAGGATTGTATTCTCCTTGCACGCTGCGATTGACCACTTTGGTATCCATCCCGGCACCGGAAATATTTTTGCCGATTTCGGTGAGGATCAGAATATCGAGGTCCATGGGAACGCGGCCCATCCAGGACTTCACCAGCGCCAGCAATTCTTCTTCGCGCTTTTCCATTACTTCAACGGGAACAGCTGTTACCTGGCCCGTGCTGTGGTTGGCGTCTTCGAGAACTGCTAAGCCACCGAGGATCTTCCCGGAAGCCAGAACCTGCCGGCCGACGCTACGGATCACGTGTTCCAAGCCGAGCTTATAGGCGTAGGTGTGATAGCGCTGAGCACCGGCGAATTTGCCGAGTCCAATGGCCATCATCTTGAACAAACCACTTTCGATTTTGCCGGCGAAATCGGTGTGCCATTTTACGCGGCCGACGAGCATTACGCCATCGCTATTGAAAGCGTTCTTGTCCATGAAGGCTTCAATGCCGTTGGAGTCTTTGCCTAGCGAGACGACATCAAGCTGGCTAATGACGGGGCAACCCATGGTGGCTTCGTGAATGCCGTAATGTGCAAGCACGTCGGCCTGGCCTTCGGCGGTGGCGGCACCGTGGCTGCCCATGGCTGGGAAAATGAAAGGCGTGCAGCCTTGGGACGTCCAATAATCGACCACTGCCTTGACGATGGTAGAAATGTTGATGATGCCGCGGCTGCCGACACCAATAGCGATTCGGGCGCCCGGCTTTACGCGCGAGGCAAATTGGGAGGATTGCAATTCAGCGAGAACTGAGCCTCGAACGTCCTTCAATCCGCGGTCAGGAAAGTGTTGGTTTACTTTAAGAAGCCTTGGGAATTCCATCTGTTGCAGTATATCGCGTCTGCTTGGGTGGGCGCGAGGGCTGGCAGGGTAATCTGTTGCAGGAGCAGGGAAAAGAAATTGAAATGGTGAGTGATGGATAAAGTTCGCATCAGTCAGGCGGGGAGAGAGGCGTGGGAGACGGAAGTTGTGCCGGCCGCCTGATTGATGAGAATGTGCAGTGAGCTAAACCGCCGCCCTAGTGGTTTGGTTCGCGGACTTAATGCGCGCCGCCTGCGAAATCCAGGACGGGGCTGCAATTCAGGTGAAGATGTCCTACTTACGGAAGATGTGCAAGTGAATTGAACCCCCGTCCCGGAGTTTCGCGAACTTGACGTTACATGTGTGGTCCATGGCTTGCAACTGCCGTTTCCAGGATGAAGTAGAATCACCCGAAGGGTGAGACTGAAGTGCTCGAAAAAGGCCGTCAAAAGGGGACACCCGCACCAGGCAGCCCGCTTAGTTAGGGCAACGGTGTGATTTTATGTTGGATTATCGTAGCTTATGCCAGGCACCCGTGTCCCCGTTTGGCTCGCAATACCCAGATTTAGGATCAATGTGTTGCTTGGTCCAGACACGACAATCCCCGTTTCTTGCGTTGCTTATCTATCGCCCTAAAAAACAGCCCCCGGTTTTCATCGGGGGCTGTTGGGTTGGTCGTGAGGTGCTTTAATTAGAAGGCGAACAGTACAGTGGGCTCGTAGGAGGCCACTGCTGTTCCGCCGGCTGCGAGAACGGCTTCTTCCGTTTCTTCGGGCTTGTTCAATTGACGGCAATAGATGCCGGTGTCGCTTAGGTATACCTCGAATTCTCCAGGTCGGGGCAGCGATCCTTGGATCAATGCTTCCGATAGCGGATCTTCGATGTACTTTTGGAGTGCCCTGCGCAGTGGGCGAGCTCCGTAGCTTCTGTCGGTACAGGTCTTCTCCAGAATGTATTTAGAAGCTTCTGGCGTAAGGCTGATCTTGATCTGCTTCTCGCCGAGGTTCACGTTGAGCTGATCCACCAGCAAGCCGATGATCTGGATCAAGTCCTCGTCCGCCAAGGAGGTGAAGAGGATTATTTCGTCCAGACGATTGAGGAATTCAGGGTTAAAGGCGCGCTTCACTTCGCCCATAACCTGATCGTCCATCTTTGGTCCAAGACCAGAGGACGCTGGTCCCTGGAAGCCTAGCTGCGACTTCTTATCAAGGAACCGGGCTCCTAGATTCGATGTCATGATGATGATGGTGTTCTTGAAATCGACGGAATTGCCAAGGCCATCGGTTAGTTGACCATCTTCAAATACCTGCAACAGAATGTTGTAAATATCAGGGTGAGCCTTTTCGATTTCGTCGAGCAGAATAATGGAATACGGCGAACGCTTGACGCGCTCAGTCAACTGCCCGCCTTCCTCATAACCGACATAGCCCGGAGGCGAACCGATCAACTTCGATACGGAATGCTTTTCCATGTACTCGGACATATCAAAACGAATGAGTGATTTTTCGCTGCCAAAAAGGAATTCAGCAAGTGCCCGCGCAACCTCGGTCTTGCCGACGCCTGTTGGGCCAAGAAACAGGAACGAACCAGATGGCCGCTTGGGAGATTTTAACCCTGCGCGGCTGCGGCGGATGGCGCGGGACAAAGCGCTAATGGCCTTTTCCTGGCTGACAATCCGTTTATGCAGCATTTCTTCAATGCGCAAGAGTTTCTTGATTTCTTCTTCCTTGATGGCGGTCATGGGGACGCCAGTCCAGCGTGCCACTACGTCTTCAATGTCATCCTTGGTGACAATACCCGTGGAGGTGTCGTCCAAGTTGTATTTGTCACGCAGAAGGCGCAGGTTTTCGCGTTCTTTGCGTTCTTCATCGGAATAGAAACGAGCCTTTTCAAATTCATGGTTGGCAATGGCGTTTTCCATGCGGTGCACGATGAACTTGATGCGCTTTTGAATGTCGGCGACTTCTGATGGAAGCGTGGTTTGGCGCAACTTTACGCGTGCCCCCGCTTCGTCGATCAGATCGATAGCCTTGTCTGGCAGAAAACGGTCGGGAATGAAGCGGCTGGAAGCGTACACCGAGCTTTCAATGGCTTCGTCGGTGTAGGAAACGGCGTGGAACTTTTCGTACCGTTCCTTGATGCCATACATGATTTTGACGGCATCCTTTTCGTTCGGGGGCGGAACCTTGACGGCCTGGAAACGACGTTCGAGCGAGCGGTCCTTTTCGATGGATTTACGGAATTCAGCCGGAGTGGTGGCACCGATGCATTGTATTTCGCCACGGCTTAAAGCTGGCTTCAAGATATTGGCGGCATCGAGCGAACCTTCTGCCGAGCCGGCACCAACTAAAGTGTGCAATTCATCGATGAAGATTATTGCGTTCTGGTTTTCCATCAATTCCTTCATGATGGTTTTCAAGCGTTCTTCAAACTGGCCGCGATATTTTGTACCGGCTACGATGAGGGAAAGATCGAGTGCCAGAATGCGCTTGTCGGCCAGGAAGCTGGGCACGTCACCATCGGCAATGCGCTGGGCCAACCCTTCGACAATTGCTGTTTTGCCAACGCCTGGTTCGCCGATTAAGACGGGATTATTTTTTGTACGGCGGCAAAGAATTTGGACAACACGCTCCGTTTCATAATCACGTCCAATCAGCGGGTCGATGGTGCCATCGATGGCAGCCTGGGTTAGATCGCGACTGAACTCGCCGAGCAGCGAACTTTCTTTGGGACGATTGGAAGAAACTTTTTCGGAACTGGAGCGGGCGATTTCGTCGCGTACCTGACTGAGACGCAAGCTGCGTTCGTGCAGAATTTCAGCGGCAAAACATTTTTCTTCGCGTAGAAGGCCAAGCAACAAATGCTCTGTGCCAATATGTTTGTGGTTTAACCGTTCGGCTTCTTCGGCACCGAATGCCAGCACACGCTTGCATTCATGCGAGAGAGGCAAATCCACGGAAGTGGAAACCTTTTCGCGAATCGTTGTGTGAGATTCAATTTGTTTGCGAATGGATTCAATGGCGGCGTGCGACCGCAAAAACCGATTTGCCAACGCCTTGTCTTCGCGCAGAAGGCCAAGCAGCAAATGCTCGGTTTCTATATATGGGCTTCCGAACTGGGAAGCTTCGTAGCGGGCGAAGAAGATTACTCGTCTCGCTTTTTCTGTGTAACGTTCAAACATAAATTAAACGTGGCCCACTAATTCAGGCCAGCCTCCCCTATAGATGATTCGAAGGACGAAGTGAGTCCCGCCTGATCCTGAAAAAAAACTTCTGGTTGCAAATGTCCAGCCGCAAGGCGAACCACACGGTCGCATTGGCTGGCAAAACGGGGGTTGTGTGTTACATAAACCGAGGTAAGACCGTGGGCCTGATGCAGATCCGCCAATAGTTGGGCGATCATACTACCGGTCCTTTCATCCAAGTTGCCGGTTGGTTCGTCGGCGAAAAGGAATTTTGGTTTTGTAACCAAGGCCCGCGCCAGGACAACGCGCTGCTGCTCGCCGCCGGATAATTCCCCAGAGCGGTGGTGTGCTCGCGATCCCAACCCGACTTCCTGCAATCGGCTCCAGCCAAGAGATTTTGCTTCCTCTTTAGAAATAGATGCCTCACCCCGAATCAAAAGCGGCATAATTACATTCTCAAGTGCAGTAAATTCTGGCAGCAGGTAGTGAATCTGCCAAACGAAGCCAATTTCCCGGTTGCGGAATTCGGCGAGTTCCTCAGCATTAAGACTTGTAATCTCCCTCTGACCAAAGTATATCTTGCCCCCAGAGGGCCTGTCGAGACCGCTGAGCAAGTGTAACAACGTAGACTTTCCTGCACCGGACTCCCCCACCAGCGCAAGCCGCTCTCCGTGACGAATCTCTAAATTCATATCGTCAAAAATGGTCAAAGTATTGTCGCCGGATCGGTACCGTTTGGAAAGCCCGATGGTGCGAATGACGGTTTCGTTCACGTTAATCCTAGGCTAGCACGTGGAGGCCCGTGTTCGGCCTTAGGGGAACGCATTAGACAGCAGTATGAAATGGACCCAAGGACCGATGAGCCGCAGGTACTCTACAACAAAAAAGCGTCCCTGTTTCCAGAGACGCTTTTGTTGCTGAACGGGTTTCCTAAGACAGTAAGACTACTTCTTTTTTGGAATTGCTTTCTTCACTGCTGGAGCCGCTTTCTTGGCACCGGGAGCAGCAGTTGGTATGGGTGTTGGCCAACCCTTGATTTTGTTGCTTTCCACTTCGACGGTCATCATGAAAGGTTCTTTGGTGAACGCCTTTGCAACCGATTCGAATTCGATTTCGGTTCCTGGATCGGCCTTACCGGGCAGTGATCCACCTTCTGCGATGACGATGGTGATTTCGGGCGTGGTGGCATCGGCAACGGCCACTACGATTTCCTTTGGCTTGATGGCAGGCTTATGGGAAAGCACTTTGCCCTTCATGGGAGGAACTGCGGAATCTTTTACAGAGTCCTTGAAGTAGGTATCGCCTTCTGCGCCAACCAAAGCTTTTTTCACGGCGATCCAGAGGGCCAACTGAGGATTCGTCTTTTTTAGCTCCTCTTCCTCTTCATTCAATTCTTCTTGAACGGTCTTGATAGCGAAGCCACTGGGAGGAAACGGGTTTGCCAGGGAGCTTTCAATCAGTTTGTCGAGGTCCTTTTTTGAACCTTTGTAACCGATATAGTTTTTCTCAATGTAGGCGGCGGCCTTTTTCTTATCGCCATCGGGTAGTGCACCGGGGCCGTTAAGGGCTGATGCGCGAGCAATGTGCCAGAAAGCTTCAGGATAACGAGCTACCTTCTTTTGGGCGATGATCGATACACCCATGGCATAGGAATTCGAGGCGATGGAGGGGTCGGCTTGAATTTCCTTCTTCAGATATTCTTCGGTGAGAACAGGATCTTTTTTGGCCAAGACCAATGCATATAAAGTGCCTTTGGCCAGATCCTTGTAGTACTTCTTCTGCGCCGGCCATGCTGCATCGGTAACACCTGCTGGCTTTTCACCGAGCATTCCCAACAACTGGTTGGCAGACTTTTCAGCCATATCGGGTTCGCCTTGTGCCGCTGCCATTTGAACGACGTAGCCGACTACCATCATGTTTGGTGGCTTTGTGGTGTCGAGAGCTAAATAGTCTTTCGAACTGGAGTACATCTCCTTGGCTTTGTTGGTGGCCCCATAGGCACCTATATAAAGGCCAAGCCGCTGCAATTTGAAATCCGTCTCAGGGTACTTTTGTTTCCATTGGTCCAAGAGTTCAAGCTGTTTGGCACCTTGAACTTTGAGAATTTCCTGATATAGATCGTACTCTGCGCGATCCTTCCAATTCTGCGCTGCTGGTTGTGCAATTCCTACACTGCATAGCAAAGCGCTTAGCGTGAGCCCCATTAATAGTTTCGATTTCATTAGCAACACCGCTTGCCTCCCGGTCAATTGTATTCCTCTAAAAGCTGGCAACACTAATCTCTCACACTCAAGGAGCGATTAGACTTGCAATTGCGGAGTATAGCTGAAATTTCAGTCTCGCCGCAACCGCAGCCTCCTTACACTGCTTGGATTCCGCAACCAGGAAATATGTTCCCAAAACAATTGGAAAATCCTGTTCCATTAAAAGCCTAGGGTTGTGCTAGAATCCTGACTTCAATCCTGACTTCCTCAATGCGCACTTTCGATATTGCAGTTCTTGTTGCCTATCTCGCGGGAATTACGTGGTTTGGGGCCCAATTTCGCGGTTCGCAGAAAACCCTAAAAGACTATTTTCTGGGTGGGCGCGATACGCCCTGGTGGGCTATTGCCTTCTCCATTGTTTCGGCTGAAACCAGTACTTTGACGGTGATAGGTACCCCCGGAATTGCTTTTGGTGGCAACTTTGGATTTTTACAAGTTGTACTGGGTTACCTGCTGGCACGGATTGTAATTAGCACTTTATTTTTGCCGCTTTACTTTCGCGGCGAGATGTATACGGCATACGAACTGATGCAGCGGCGCTTTGGGCACAACATTCGCAAACTGACGGCGGGGAGTTTTCTGGTGTTGCGGGCGATGGCTGAAGGGGTTCGTGTATTTGCGATTTCCATTGTGATTTCGATTATTTTAGGGACTGGCGAAATTCCATCCATTCTGCTGATTGTTTGCCTGACTCTCTTCTACACGTTTGAGGGGGGGATGACGGCGGTAATTTGGACCGATGTTGTGCAGATGTTCCTGTATATTGCGGGAGCGATTATTAGTTTGTTCGTTATTCTGAACCAGATTCCAGATGGTGCGGCTCATGTTTGGAAGATGGCTTCGGATGCAAATAAATTGCAGATTTTCGATTTTCGATTCGAGTGGACTTACGAATTCTTTCAGCGACCGTACAGTTTTTTAGCCGGGGTGCTAGGCGGGGCGTTCCTTACCACTGCGAGCCATGGAACAGAGCAGCTTATGGTGCAGCGATTATTGGCGGCTCGGTCTGAAAGTGACAGCAGGAAGGCGCTTTTCGCGAGTTGGTTTGTAATTCTCTTTCAATTTACGTTGTTTCTGACCATCGGCGTTATTCTGTGGGTCTACTATCAGGACAACAATCTGGCGGTGCCGGCAAAGTTGGATCGCATTTACCCGCAGTTTATTTGGAATTCTTTGCCTACTCCAATTGCGGGGCTGGTGATGGCAGCTATTTTAGCGGCCGCGATGTCTAACCTTAGCGCTGCGCTGAATGCACTGGCATCCACTACGATCATGGATTTTTTCAAACCGTACTCTAAGACGAAGCGGACGGAAGAAGAGTACTTGAGGCTTGCACGATGGACAACGGTGGTTTGGGGCGGGGTGCTGTTTGGCATCGCTTTGATCGCGCAGAATGTGAAGTCAGTACTGGAGAGTGGGCTGTCGATTGCGTCCATTGTTTATGGGTCCTTGCTGGGTGTGTTCCTGTTGGGCCGGCTTACAAAGAACGTTGGTGAGAAGGCGGCGATGACGGGAATGCTTTGTGGTTTGGTTCTGATGCTGTACATTTATACGCAAACGAAAATTGCCTTTACGTGGTACGTCTTAATAGGAACTTCGGTCACAATGGCGACGGCACTACTAGCGTCCCTGGTGGTAACTGAGCAGGTAAAAGAGCAGGTTAAGGAGAACAATGTCACAACTTAAGCGTGACCTGGGTTTGTGGAGTGCGGCAGCCATTGTAGTGGGAACAGTGATTGGCAGCGGGATTTTCATTGTTCCGAAAAGCATGGTGTTGAATGTTGGAACCCCGGCAATGGTGCTGTTTGTTTTCCTGTTCGGCGGCTTGCTTTCGCTGGGAGGCGCGTTGACTTATGCCGAATTGGCGGCGATGCTTCCGGAAGCGGGTGGTGAATATGTTTACTTGCGAGAGGCCTATGGGCCGATGTGGGCCTTCATTTACGGTTGGGCTCAGCTTCTGCTGGCAAAGAGTGCATCGATTGCCACGCTGGCGACTGGATTTTATTTGTATTTGGCCAACTTTTTCCCGGTGCTGGAGGGAGTGATTACGTCGGCTACTTTGCCAATAGTGGGGCTGGTGGAAATTCGGAACGGGCAAATTTTTGCAATGTTCCTGATTGGCGCGCTGGGGATGCTGAACTACTTTGGCGTGCGGATTGGCGGAAATGTACAGGTGGCGGTGACCATTGTCAAAGTAGCGGCGATTGCGTTGATTATTGGTGTGGGTCTTACTTCTTCAGTGGGGAACGTCGATCATTTTTCCACTGCGGTGAAATCAGTTGGAGGTGCAAGCGGATTTTTCGCTGCTCTGGTGGCTGCGCTGTGGGCATATGATGGCTGGAACAACGTAAGTATGGTTGCTAGCGAAGTGAAAGACCCGCAACGGAATCTTCCGTTGGCACTGGTGATTGGCACTTTGGCAGTGATGGTGATTTACATGCTGGCAAATGTGGCGTACTTTTATGTTCTACCGGCGGAAGGCGTTGCGAATAGTGATCGAGTTGCTGGGGAAATGATGAGACGCATTTTCGGGGCACCGGGAGCGGGGCTGGTTAGTATTGCGGCAATGATTTCTATTTTCGCGGCACTCAACGGGTCCATTTTGACTGGAGCCCGGGTTCCTTTCGCAGTGGCAAAGGATGGGCTGATGTGGCCATCGTTAGCGAAAATCCATCCTCAATATTTCACTCCGGCGAATTCCATAGTGGCGTTGAGCCTATGGTCGATGGTGATTGTGTTGTCCGGCGGGTACGACTTTCTGTTCAATTTAGTTATCTTCGCCAGTTGGATTTTATACGGGATGGCCACGGCCAGTGTGATTGTGTTGCGCCGGAAGCGTCCGGATCTGCATAGACCATATAAGACCATAGGCTATCCGTTTGTTCCGATTCTCTTTGTGTTGGTGACAATTGCTTTATTAGGGCAGACCTTTTACGATCGGCCTGGGCAGAGCATGCTGGGGTTGGGGATTATCGTTATGGGCTTGCCGCTTTACGCATATTGGAGCAGGAAAGCGCTTGGATCTTCGAAATAGGATTGAGTTTCACATTTTTGTTCTACAAACAGAACATAGGGCTTGATTTTTCGGATATTTAGGAACAAAATATTAGGCGAAACAAGCTGTGGTGGTTTTGTGTTGACTTAGGTTGATCCAAGGCCATTCAAGGATGTGCATTCTGGGAGACAACATGGACATTTCAAGGATCCTCGCTGATTTAAGAGCCGAAAGGGTTCAGATCGAAGAGGCAATCATTACATTGGAAAGGTTAGCGGAGGGTCGCGGCAAGCGCCGTGGACGACCGCCAACATGGTTGGTGGAGGCGCGCAAGCAGGACGGAAAAGCGCCAGTAGCTCCACTGGTAACAAAAGGAAAGGAAAAAGCATCGAAATCGGATGGTTAGGCCTGATTGATCGCTGAATAGTTGTTTCAATTTAGAGTTTCACTTATGCCGTCTTCTAACCAAGACGGCATTTTTCTTGGAGGTAGGATGTCTCGCGGATGGGAAAGCAAAGATGTGGCATCTCGCCAGGAAGAGTTTTTCGAGAACAAGAAAACATCCTCACTTACTGCGGCTGAATTGGAAATGAATGCGCGTGTGCATAGCCTGGAATTGGATCGAAAACGAATGGAGAGTGAATTAGCTGCGGCCAAGCATCTGCGGCACAAAGATATGATAAAAGCTGCGCTGGCTCATGTTTTGGAGAAAATTGCGCAGGCCAAGAGCGAAGTCTGATTGAGTTTATTACGCCAGTGCAACGATAAGCCGGTTTTTGTGCCGAGCCCCGAAGGACCCGGTGGCAACCATTCATCTGGGCCGTCCATTACTGAACGGCTCTAGCAACCTACCCGGAAGTTTAACGGAGCGGGCCGCTCCTCCTCCCCTATTTGGTCTTGCTCCACGTGGGGTTTGCCCTGCCACTTCATTTGCATGAAGCGCGGTGCGCTTTTACCGCACCATTTCACCCTTACCCGGACCGAAATCCAGGCGGTATATTTTCTGTGGCACTTTCCGTAAAACCCGCTTTGAGCGAGCCCCCCCGGCCGTTAGCCGGCACGCTGCCCTATGGAGACCGGACTTTCCTCTGAGCAAGCTCAGCGGTTGCCTGTTGCACTGACGCACCTCAAGTATGGCAGCTTTGAACTTCAAAGAGTGGTGGGACTTTGGTGACAATCCCCCTACTTCATTCAAGAACCCGCTCGGGTTGGCGGTTGGAATTGTGACCACCGTTCCAGATCTCCGCGCCGGTCCGAAAGTTCAACCCTGGATGCTGCTCAAATATTTGAAACTAAGCGCGGCTGATTCCAAGGCGGGCTTGATAAATGGCGGTTCTTGTTCCACGAAGTAACCCTTAAGACCTGTTTTCTTCGCAGCTTCAAACACTTTTTTCCAATTCACAATTCCGTTGCCGACCTCGGTGGATCTGGCGAATCCATCTACTCCCCAGGATGGATTTTCTTGAGGACGCTGATCCTTCACATGTAAGAAAGAGATTCGGGGGCCGTGTTTGGTAATCAGGGCTGCTGGATTCGCGCCGGCGACGGTTGCCCAGCCGCAATCCAGTTCCCAACTTACGAGTTCGGGATCGGTGAGCCGGAGCAGTTCTTCAATCGCTGTCACTTGGCCGAACTTGCGGAAATCCAGGTTGTGGTTGTGGTAGCCAAACAGAATGCCTGCGTTTTTCATCTGGCGGCCGATGTTGTTTAATTGCTCAGCCGTCCATTTCCAATCGTCGAGGTCGATAGTCTCAAACAAAGCTTTAACCATGGCCATCTGGTCACCGGGCTTGGTGTTCAACCGTTCTGGATTTCGAACCCACGGGAACGAGCAGAAAACAGACTTCATTCCGGAGTCTTTTGATAGCTCAACTTTTTGAGAAGTCTCTTTGAGCAGTTCCGCCAAAGAATAGTGAGCGCTGGTGCACTGAAGGTTAACGCCGCGAATAGACTTCAACAGCTCCAGCGGATTACTGGCCAAGCCGGTGGCAAGCTGCACCTGTTGATAGCCGATGTCGGCGATCTGCTTCAGCGTGGCGTAGCGATCTTTTCGGATTTCATTGCCTACTGTATAAAGTTGAAGGCCGATAGGAAGGCCGAGGGGATTCGCGTTTAGATTCACTGGAACTGCAGTTGCGGTCAGCCCATGAAGTAGAGTTCTGCGAGTAATCATCAACACCATGCTACGTTAAAGTCAGTCATGAAGAACCCGCACGACGGGGACTTCAAGGATCTTGCTGAAGACCATCCGGAATTGTTGTTGCGTCTGCTAGGCATTCTTCAACCCGGTACGAAGACCCAAATAAGTCACATCCTTCGAGAATTGCGCATGGAGCCATTGGCGATTGATCACGCCTATGTGATTGAAAGTGAGACCGGAAAATATGTGGTGCATCTGGAAGCCGTTACCAAGTGGAATTTGAAACAAACGGCATCTATGGCCTTGTATCAGTTTTTGTTGAAGCGGCAAGAGAAGCTTCCGGTGGTTAGCCATGTGATTTTGATGGCTGAAAAGTATGCTCCGAACCTGCTGCCGGTACGCCTGCTGTATGAAGAGGAAGACGGCCTTCGGATTGAGGCCCCCTATAAAGTAATTCGGCTTTGGGAGATAGACTCGTCACCGGCATTTGCGCCAGGTTACGAGCCGCTATTGGCCTGGGTTCCTTTATTGAAGGGTGGGTTTGAGGAATTCGAACGTGCCACTGAGGCGATTGTCCGGCTGGGTAGGAGTCCAGAGCACAAGACTGATGAGTTGAGGATTAGGCTTGCCTCGCTGGCTTCACTCCGGTACGATAAAAATGCGATCAAGGCATTCCTTGAAAAACTGGAGCAGAGAATGATGATTTCGAGGGAAGCGTTCAAGGTAAGTTGGATTTATGAGGATGGGTTGGAAGAAGGGAAGGCTATAGGAAAAGCCGAAGGAAAAGCTGAAGGAAAAGCTGAAGGCAAGCTTGAGGCAATTCGAATTACGCTTTCCGACAAATTTCCTAGCTTTGATTTTGGTCGGGAGCTAGATCAAATTCGAACTCTTTCAATAGTGGACTCTGTATTCACGGCAATCTTGAGAGCACAAAGCCCCGACGAAGTACGATCCATCATTTCCACCGCGACCAGTTCCAACTCCGCCAACCAAGAGCCTGCCGGGCTTCAATAATCAAAAGTCAGGCCGTTCTCTCGCGATTGTGCAAAAATGACATGAGGGCTGAATCCGGGATCCCGACTTCAGCCGCCGCTGGCGACCCTTCCCGTTCAAGGTCAGCTAGTATCCCATCAGGAAATATTCTTCAATGACTGAAATCATCAAAATTGTTGGCAGAGAGATTCTAGATTCGCGTGGCAACCCCACTGTGGAAGCAGATGTATTGTTGGCCGATGGTAGTTTGGGTCGCGCCGCAGTTCCAAGCGGAGCATCGACCGGTGAACATGAGGCTGTGGAATTGCGCGATGGCGACAAGAAGCGCTATCTGGGCAAAGGCTGCTTAAAGGCTGTCCTAAACATCAACAAGAAAATTGCGCCAGCAGTGGTTGGCCTTGATGCGACACTGCAAAGCGAGCTGGATGCGCGATTGATTCGCCTTGACGGCACTGCGAACAAGAGCAAATTGGGAGCAAATGCTATGCTTGCGGTTTCGATGGCCGCTGCCCGTGCGGCTGCTATCAGCCAGCAGACACCGCTGTATCGTTATTTGGGTGGCGTGAATGCCAACCTGTTGCCAGTGCCGATGATGAATATCCTCAACGGTGGATCGCATGCTGATAACTCTGTGGATTTACAGGAATTCATGATTGTTCCACATGGTGCCACTAAGTTTTCAGAATCCTTGCGGATGGGTGTGGAAGTGTTTCATACCTTGAAAGGCGTTCTAAAAAAGAAGGGCTATTCGACGGCAGTTGGGGATGAAGGTGGATTTGCACCGAATTGCAAGTCGAACGTGGAAGCGTTGGAAGTTGTGTTGGAAGCGATTGCTCTGGCAGGATTCAAGCCCGGGAAAGAAATCAGCATTGCGCTTGATCCGGCAGCCAGTGAATTCTACGATTCTAAAATCAAGAAGTACGTTTTCAAGAAATCAGATAAGAGCGAGAAGACGTCGGAACAGATGGTGGCTTTCTGGGCCGATTGGGCTCGGCAGTTTCCCATTCTTTCGATTGAAGACGGCATGGCGGAAGACGATTGGGCTGGTTGGAAAGCAATCACCGAAGCCTTGGGAAAGACGGTTCAATTGGTTGGCGACGATTTGTTTGTGACCAACGTGAAGCGCCTTTCGATGGGCATTGAGAAGGGCATTGCAAATTCTATTTTGATTAAGGTGAACCAGATCGGCACGCTCACTGAGACTTTGGATTCGATGGCGATGGCAACCCAGGCTGGCTACACATCTATTTGTTCGCATCGTAGTGGTGAAACAGAAGATTCCTTTATTGCAGATCTTGCGGTTGCTACAAGCGCTGGTCAAATCAAAACCGGATCGGCCAGCCGTACCGACCGTTTGGCGAAGTACAACCAACTGCTGCGCATTGAAGAAGAGTTGGGAACATCGGCCAAATTTGCTGGAAGAAAGGCGTTTAAGCAGTAATGAAAGCAAAGCAACCTGTATTATTGTCGATTCTCGATGGCTGGGGTTATTCCCCAGTCACCGAGGGCAACGCGGTTTATCATGCGCACAAGCCAGTGTTCGACAGGCTGTTTGCGGCCAATCCCAATACTTTGATTGAGGCTTCTGGGCCGTGGGTGGGCTTGCCGAAAGGGCAGATGGGCAACAGCGAAGTGGGCCATCTGAATATCGGCTCCGGTCGCATGATTCGGATGGACGTGAGCCGTCTGGACGTAATGATTGAAGAGGGAACTCTTGACCAGGACCCTGCTTTGCTTGCGAGCATGGCGCACGGTGCAAAGCATCGCCTGCACATTATGGGGCTGGTGAGTGACGGTGGTGTGCATTCGATGAATACGCACCTTTACGAACTGATCCGGATGGCGAAGAAAACTGGCGTTAGTCAGGTGTTTGTCCATGTGTTCACCGATGGACGTGATACGCCGCCACACAATGGTCTTGGCTATGTCAATGAGCTTTTGAAAGTGATGGCGGAAACTGGCTGCGGAAAGATTGCCAGCATTTCGGGACGTTATTACGCAATGGACCGTGACAAGCGCTGGGAGAGAGTGGAGAAGGCTTTTGATGCAATGGTGTTGGGGGAAGGCAAGAAAGCTACCAGTCCATTGGAAGCGATTGAAGCATCGTACAAGGAAGGCCATACCGACGAATTTATTGAACCCTTCACCATGGTTGATGGTTCTGGTAAACCGGTTGGTTTGATTCAGGACAACGATGCCTGTTTATTCTTTAACTACCGTGCTGACAGGGGCAGGGAATTGAGCATGGCCCTTACAGATCCGGATCTGCCGCAACCTCCGCGGTCATTAGCTCCGAAGAATCTGCACTTCACTACGATGACCGAATACGATCGTAATTTTCCACATCCGGTGGTGCTGAAGCGGGAATCGCACAAGAACATTATGGGTGAAGTTGTTTCCGCAGCAGGGATGACGAATTTGCGCGTGGCGGAAACCGAAAAGTATCCCCACGTGACGTATTTCTTCAACGGTGGTGCGGAGAAGCCTTTTGCCGGAGAAGAGCGGGAAATGGTGCCGTCTCCGAATGTGGCAACTTACGATTTGATGCCGGAAATGTCAGCAGATGGGGTGACGGATATTGTGGTGAAAGCGCTGGAATCGAAGAAATACGATTTGATTGTGGTGAATTTCGCGAACCCTGACATGGTGGGGCATTCCGGCGTGTTTGAGGCGGCAAAGAAGGCCGTGGAGAAAGTGGATACCTGCTTGGCTCGCATTGAGAAGGCTTATTTGGAGCGCGGTGGAACTTGGCTGATTACTGCGGATCACGGCAACTCGGAGACGATGATTGACCCGGTAACCAGGGGGCCACATACTTATCACACAACCAATCCTGTACCGTTCATTGTTGTGAACAACGAACCGCGGCCGCTTCGAGCGGGCGGTGCTTTGCGAGACATTGCTCCAACAATTCTTGGATTGTTGGGAGTTCCCAAGCCAGAAGACATGACTGGGGAGAGTCTGATAACTTAGTTTTGTACAAAAAGCACTGCCGGATAGGATATCCTTACTGGCAGTGCCTATGATTACTCGCCGCAGTTTCCTTGCCTCCTCGCTGTTATCCAGCCTCAGTTTTTCTCAAACCGTCAAACGTCCAAATATTCTGTATGTGATAGCCGATGATTGGGGATTTGGTCACGCCGGAGCCTACGGCGCTAAATGGGTGAACACGCCCAATTTTGATCGCGTTGCGCGGGAAGGATTGTTGTTCAACAACTGCTTCACATCGAACCCTAAATGCAGCCCATGCCGTGCCACTATTTTGACGGGCCGCAACACTTGGCAATTAAAAGAAGCCATCAATCATCAAAGCATTTTCCCCAGCGAATTCCCTGTTTATCCCAGCCTTCTGGCGGATGCTGGATACTTTACCGGTCATACGGGCAAAGGCTGGGGGCCTGGTGACTTCAAGTCGACGGGCTGGGCCAATAATCCTGCAGGACCCCAGTTTAATGAGCTGAAATTGAAGCCACCCACAAACGGAATTTCGCCCGTGGACTATGCAGGCAATTTCGGTTCGTTCCTTGAAAAACGCAAGAAGGATCAACCCTTCTGCTTTTGGCTGGGCGGGCATGAGCCTCATCGTAAGTATGAGGAAGGGTCGGGAGTTAGAGCAGGTAAGAAGCCTGCTGATGTGACGCTGCCTGGGTACTATCCTGACAATCGGCTGATCCGGTCTGATTTCCTGGACTATGCAGTGGAAGTGGAATGGTTTGACGAGCACCTGGGGCGTGCGTTGAAGAAGTTGGAAGAGGTTGGGGAACTGGACAACACTTTCGTAGTAGTGAGTTCGGATCATGGCGAGCCGTTTCCTCGGGTGAAAGGGCAGATTTATGAACGAGGATTCCATATTCCTCTTGCGATTCGGTGGGGGAAAAACATTCCGCAGGGAAAGGTTGTGAATGAATTCATCAATGCCCGGGATTTTGCGCCCACATACCTAGAACTGGCGGGAGTACGGCCGCCATCGACCTTTACTGGAACTAGCTTTTTGAACTTGATCAAGACGGGTAAATCCGATGGGTGGCGGAATGTGATGTTGATCGGCAAGGAGCGGCATGACTTGGGGCGTCCTGGCGATGCTGGGTATCCAGCAAGGGCGATTCGGACGCCAGAATTCCTGTATGTCCGCAACTACATGCCTGAAGCATGGCCGGCCGGGAATCCTGAGACAGGCTATCGGAATGTGGACGATTCACCAACGAAGGAATTCCTGCTTTCCGGATTCGATGAGTACTACCGGCTGTCTTTTGGAAAGAGGGCGGCGGAAGAACTTTACGACATGAAAAAGGACAGGGATTGTTTAAAGAATCTGGCGACGAATCCCGAACATGCCAAGGTGAAACGAGATCTGCGGGACAAAATGGACGAGATGTTGAGAGCTGAGGGCGATCCCAGAGCGTTGGGGCATGCCGACTTCTTCGACACCATAGAGTATACAGGCCAGCGGAAGCATGCTTATGACACTTGGCTTCAGAATCAGCATCCAGTGAAGTGAAGTTGCTGACTACAAGCACCCCTGGTGGTTTACAGCCACTTTACAAATGAGCGAAGTACTTTAGTTTCAATGCATTAGCATTTGGCCCCTTAGCTGCAATAGAAACGGCAAGGAGATTCGGCCATGAAACGTACTTCACTCCAAATCATGATCCTGGTGGTAACGACTGCCGCCCTTTTTGCACAAGATCCGCAGTTTCCTAATCAGCAATTTCAGGAAGAGGACGGCCCGGGACGAGGAATCGCCCGAGTCAGTCTGATTAACGGAGACGTGAGCACTCGACGCGGCGATACTGGGGATTGGGTTGCTTCGGCAATCAATCAACCGGTGATGGCTGAGGATCGCCTGGTTACGGGGCCGCGATCTCGCGCTGAAATTCAATTCGACTCCTCGAACATGGTGCGCCTGGGTGATGATACCGAGGTCCGTATGGGGTCGCTGGAGCAACGCCGGTACCTGGTGATGGTTCCACGTGGAACCGTAACTTATAGAATACTTAGGGACTTAGACGCTGATGTGGAAATCAGCACCCCATCCATTGCGGTACGTCCTACGCGAGGGGGCATATATCGTGTGTCTGTTACCGCCGACGGTACAACTGAGATCACGGTGCGGTCTGGTGAAGTAGAAGTACTTTCACCCAAAGGTTCGCAACGTCTGCAGTCTGGACGGACAATGCTGGTGCGTGGGGAGGTTTCAGATCCTGAGTTTCAGACCGTGGGTGCGATTCGCATGGACGAATTCGACCGCTGGAACGAAGACCGTGACAAGGACTTGTTGCGCAGCCGGTCCTATAATTATGTAAGCAAAGACATTTACGGCGCGGAAGAGTTGGATTCTACGGGCCGGTGGGTGAATTCTGACGAGTATGGGACCGTATGGTCTCCTCGGGTGAATTCAGATTGGGCTCCTTATCGAAACGGCCGCTGGGTTTGGGCTGATTACTATGGCTGGACCTGGGTAAGCTCCGATTCGTTTGGTTGGGCTCCTTATCACTATGGCCGGTGGTATAGCGATTCACGGTATGGATGGTGTTGGTATCCTGGTGCCCGGTCGGCACGTCACTTCTGGCGACCGGCGCTGGTTGCCTTTTTCGGATTCGGCAGTTGGGGACACATTGGTTGGGTGCC
The DNA here is from genome assembly GCA_043755435.1 of Bryobacterales bacterium. Classification (GTDB taxonomy): domain Bacteria; phylum Acidobacteriota; class Terriglobia; order Bryobacterales; family Bryobacteraceae; genus JANXSF01. The sequence goes on from JAYUSZ010000073.1 coordinate 57,629, forward strand.
GCTGGCCCCTTATGAAACGTTCCGCCCCTGGTACGGCCGCGGCTATTATGGTGGCTACCGGAATGGTGGAATCAACATTAATATTACGAACGTAAATATATCAAATAATTACCGTAATGCGCGTCACAACAATGGCTATACAACCGTGAATTCTGGTTCGTTTGGTCGCGGTGCGGTTCAGAATGTACGAGTGGGCCGTGACCAGATTTCCAATGCCGGATTGGTTCGGGGACAAGTTCCAATTGCGCCTGACCGGTCCAGCATTCGATACAACGACCGGGGCAGTCGAGTGGTTAGCAACAGCCGTGAGGATCAGCGGTTCTACACAAGAGGCCAAACGGCACGTGTGGATAGGGTTCCTTTTGAGACGCAACAACAGCGGATCACCGAGGGCGGACGCGGCAATGGATTGGGTAATGGTGGCGGCTCGACGGATTCGTTCAGGGGAACTGTGCAAGGCACACCTCGCGGAGGACTGCCAACCGATAATAATGGGGGCGGCTGGCGGAGAGCTGGAGATCAAAATCAAGGTTCGCAGCCGAATGTGACCCAACCGAATGTTGGCACGCCATCGCGCCGGGAGCGAAATACTGACGGTGGTTGGGACCGGTTTGGCCGGCCGAACACAGAGAACAGTGGCAGAGGCCAGTCTCAGCCGCAGGTTCAAAGTACGCCAGCGCCAACTTCGACCGATTCCGGCCGTGGTGGTTGGGGACGGTTTGGGGATCCTGGATCGCGGACTTCAGATAGCAATAGCCGGGCGACTGTGCCTGATAATAGCCGTGGCAGAAGCCGACAGGAATCGGCTCCTACAAGGCAGTCGGCTCCCACATTTGATCGGGGAAGCATGCCGCAGAGTAATGGGGATTCCTCGGGAAGCAGCCGTAGCCGGGGCAGTTACGATTCCGGTTCTTCACGGCAGCGATCGGCTGATCCAGCGCCTGGGCGGATGAGTTCGCCAGTGGTTACGGAACGACCTTCGCGTTCGGAAAGCCGGTCATCTGGATCGTATTCCGGCGGCGGTGGGGGGCGGAGCGAACGGAATTCCGCACCTGCGGCTGCGCCTTCGGCTCCTAGCCCCAGCCGCGGTGGTGGTGGAGGGGAAAGCCGTGGTGGTGGAGGAGAAAGCCGAGGCGGTGGCGGCGGATCCTCACGAAGCAGCGGCGGAGAGAGCAGAGGTAATGGCGGGGAAAGCCGTGGTAGTGGCGGCGGCCGCGGACGCTAACTTAACCGTCTAGTTCCTAGAAAGTTAGAGAGTTACTTCCCTTACAGGCCCGTTTTCCAAATGGAGAACGGGCCGCTTTCTTGCCCCCGTACGAGTAGTCGCTTCAGTACTTTACGGGCTTTCATTTCGCACTGAAATCCCTTATATTTGGCAATGCTCCGTGCCTGTCTTCTGACACTTGTATCTGTTGCTCCTGTATTCTCTGGATTAGTTTTTGAATCATTGGCGATCCGCGATCTCAATATCGGGGGCCAGAGTACTCCAATCGTAGGCAACCCTTTTACAACTCAATGGGTGGGAGTCAGATTCACGATTTCTCAAGCTACCCTGATCACAGCTGTGGGTGGGTACATGGTTGCGAACCCTTTTGCAAATTCAAAACTTTTTGCTGCAATTGTTCCGCTGAATGGACCGGATGATTTTCCTACGGGACTGAATTTCAGTCCGATTGCAACTTCCACGTTTCTGCCGAGCCTGGTGTTGAGCGATGTTATGGCACCGCTCAACACTGTACTATCTCCTGGGGTTTACTGTTTGATATTCGGAGTTGGATCGTTTGGGTCTCCAATTGGAGGGGAGGCGTCCATGCCGTGGGGGATCTTGAATTCGAACTCCATCAGTTCCTCATATTTCAGTTGGACCTCGGTTAGCCTTCCTGTAATACCTGGTAAGTGGCAAAATTCGGCGCTGAATTTGAGATTTTTTGTGGAGGGGACGGCGTTACCTGGAAGTTTGGCAGTCCCGGAACCATCTATGCTGATCTGCTGCCTTGCCAGCTTGGCGTGCCTTTGGCGAAAGCGGCTATTTGATACAATTTAGTTTCAAATCGTGGGCAAAACAGCTAGTCTCGTCGCCGTATTTCCAGGCACCTTCGATCCGCTAACCAACGGCCATTTAGATCTTATTCAGAGAGCTACCCGGATGGTTGGAAAGCTGATTGTAGCGGTGCTTTCCAATGAAAGCAAACAACCCTTATTTACTGCGGTGGAGCGGATGGCGATGTTGCGTACTGTTGTAGACTCCTCGGCTGTTGAAATTACTTCCTTTGATGGCCTGCTGGTGGATTTTGCCGCGTCGCATGGGGCGTCGGTGATAGTGCGGGGGATTCGGGCGGTTAGTGATTATGAATACGAACTGCAAATGGCGTTGATGAATCGACGGCTGAGTCCAAAGGTTGAAACCATATTCATGATGAGCGGAGAGGAAAACTCATTTGTGAGTTCCCGTCTGGTGAAGGAAGTGGCTCGGTTGGGTGGAGACGTTTCGGGTATGGTGCCGCCGCTGGTTTACCAGCGTCTACGAGAAAAGTTTCAAGCAGGAAAGGAATTCTAGTTGCTTACCTTAAATGGCTTATCAGACAGAATCGACTTAATTAGTGTCTCCTCGACTATGAAGGTAGCAGCAGAGGCTGACCGGCTGCGTCGTGAAGGTGTGGATCTGGTGGACTTCGGGGCTGGTGAGCCGGATTTTCCGACGCCAGCTAACATCAAAAATGCTGCGATAGAAGCGATTCATGGGAATTTTACGAAGTACACTCCAGCCGGTGGAACTCAGGATCTGAAGCAGGCGGTTTGCGATCGGCACCGGGCTGATTACGGTACCAACTTTACGGCGGCTGAATGTGTAATTACGGTTGGCGGGAAACATGCAATTTTCAATCTGATTCAAGCATTGGTGAATCCTGGGGATGAAGTGATTATTCCGGTGCCGTATTGGGTTACCTACCAGGACGTGGTTAATTACGCCGGTGCTAAATGTGTTTTTGTGCAGACCGAGGAACAGAGTGGTTTCGTTCTGACGGCGGCCATGGTTGAACGGGCGATTACGCCGAAGACCAAGTTGATGGTAATCAACTCTCCGAATAATCCATCGGGTGGGGTTGTGGATCGGGGTGAATTTGAAAAGATTTTCAGGTTAGCTGCTTCACAGGGCATTTGGTTGTTAACAGACGAATGCTACTGCCGGTTCCTGTACGACAGTGAGCCGTTTTCGATTGCATCCCTCGACACGGGAAAATCGACAGTGCTGGTGGCTGGTTCGTTATCGAAGACCTACGCGATGACTGGTTGGCGCATCGGCTTTGTATTGGCCCCGGAGGCCATTGCCAGTGCAGTAATGAAGCTGCAGAGCCACAGCACTTCAAACCCAACGTCGATTGCACAGAAGGCGGGTATGGAAGCGTTGCAGGGCTCTCAGGAATCGGTGAATTTGATGCTGGCTGAGTACCGCAACCGACGTGCTTTTGTATTGCGTAGGCTTAGGCAAATTCCTGGCGTGACTTTTGCTGAGCCGCGCGGGGCATTTTATGCCTATCCGAATATTGGAGTGGCATTTGGGAAGAAGGGCATTCAGAACTCGATGCAGTTTGCTGAACGGTTGTTGCGGGAAGCGCACGTGGCTGTTGTGCCGGGCGAGGCATTTGGAACTTCGCAACACATTCGGATTTCTTATGCCACTTCAATGCAGGAATTGGAGCGCGGTTTAGACCGCATACATCGTTTTATGGAATCTTTGGATAACCAATGAATTGGGCTCCTATCAAATTATTGCCTAGCCGCCATGTGAAACCGTGGGGCAGCACGAATCTTGCTCCGTGGTTTGATTCCAAGGGTGAGCAGATTGGCGAGTACTGGTTCACGGCGGATGCCAATTTGACGTCCACCGGACAAACGCTGGGAGAACTGATGGAAGCTCACGGCCAAGACCTTACAGGGACGAAAGTGAAGTTGGCGGAAGGGATTGGTTCCAGTGGGCGGTTTCCTATTCTGGTGAAATTCCTTTTCACCACTGGAGATCTTTCCATTCAAGTTCATCCTGACGATGTCTACGGTTGGGCGCATGAGAATTCTCCTGGCAAAACTGAGATGTGGTACGTGCTGAATGCCGAGCCCGGGGCGAAGATTGCTTTAGGGTTTAAGGAAATTACGAATGTGGATCGCGTCCGCGAGTCTTTACAGACTGGCGAAATTGTGGATTTGATGGAATGGGTGGAAGCCAATCCTGGCCAGGCGTTTTTTACGCCGGCTGGAACGGTGCACGCGATTGGCGCTGGTTTGGCGATCTGCGAGATTCAACAAAATTCAGACATCACTTACCGGTTTTTTGATTTCAATCGCGAGCCATTGCGGGAATTGCACGTGGAGAAATCTCTTGCGGTTGCGGACCTGAAGCCCCATCCGGGTGCCTCGGTTCCGGTAGCTACTGCCGAAGGAGCTCGGCTAGCCACGTGCGAATACTTTGAAACCGAACTGCTGCAGTTTACGGGAAGCAAGCAGTGGATTGGTGATCCGGAGCGATTTTATTTGCTGATATTCACTCGCGGAAAAGGGTTGATTGCTGGACAAGAGTTCAAGCTGGGAGATTGTTGGCTGATTCCTTCAGCTTGTCCTCATTACAGGGTGGAGGCTTCCGAACCTGTCGAAATGCTTCGTGCGTTTGTTCCGGCGTCAACCCACGCCTAATTCGCCGGACTCTTCCAAGGCCGAGCCGCACTCGCGGCAGATAACAGACAGGCAATCGCTACAAACCAAGGGGCGGGAGACTGCAAGGTTACATTGGGGGCAGTAATAGCTGAACGCGGCTTTGGGTTCTGGCGTAAGATTTGATCCGGAATTCATCGAACTGTTACCACCTTGATAGACTTAAATTGCGTAATGAGCGAACGCCCTTACTTAAACATTATTCTCGCATTCTGTTTCCTGTTTGCCGCTTGCCAGAAAGGGCCTGAGCGTGCGCCGGCAATTGGTGAGGCATTCGTTGGCCCCATGTCGATAACATTGCGGCAGGATTTGGGAATCAAGTCTCCTGTTGTTGGAACGGCAAACCATGGTGAGAAAATTGAGATTTTGCAGGTGCGCCGGCGGTTCACAAGAATTCGAACGGCCGCTGGGATAGAGGGTTGGACCGATCAGGAACGTCTTCTTTCCGCCGAGCAGGTTGAGGCACTTGGAGTGCTGCGGAAATACGCGGAAACATTGCCCAGCCAAGGTGCGGCTACGGTGAATGATCCGTTGAACATGCATACGGTTCCTAATCGCTATTCCCCAAGCTTCAGCGTGATCAATCCGGGCGATGTGGTGCAAGTGCTGCAACGCAAAGTTGTACCTCGTGAAGCCTACAAACTTCCCCAGCCGGAAAGGAAGGCATCGACACCGCTTCCGAAAAAAAAGAGAGGGAAGAAGGGAGACACCGGGCCTGTGCTGCTGACAGACCTGAAGCCTCCGCCGCCGCCAAGTCCTCCTGATGATTGGAAGGAACTTTCCTACGACTACAAACCGAAGGAAGACCGTTTGGGTGCTGATGGAAAGCCGCCACCGCAAGATTCATGGACTTTGGTTCGTGCCCCGGATGGACGTGCCGGGTGGGTGATGTTCCGGTTGCTGTTCATGCAGATTCCTGACGATGTTGCAGTGTATGCCAGAGGCAGCCGGATTACCGGCTACTTTCCGATGGGCCTTTCAAAGGGAGCCGACCCATCAAAACAGAACTGGCTTTGGACCACTTTGCTGGATACAACACTACCGATTGAGTTTGATTCGGTGAGGGTGTTTGTCTATAACGTAGACCGGAATCGTTATGAGTCTGTTTATTGGGAAAAAGGGTTACGGGGACACTTTCCCACATCAACTGCGCCGCCAAGGTTCTCTTACGTTGTTGAGGAAACGCCCACGCGATGGGTTCGCAAAACATACATGTTGCAAGGGCGGCAGAGGGCAAAGTTGTTGGGTAAAGAGCCTGTGGAATTGCCGTTAAATATGCATTTGGACCAGATTGCACGCGATCCAAAGAAGCTGCGAGAAGTGGAAGAAGAAGCACATGGGACTTGGTGGAGCAAAGTTCGGCGGCTGTTTGTAAGAGGCCCTTAGGTGTTCCCCCGTTGCCGACCTGAGCATTAAATCCACGAACTGTTTAGGCTAGAAAAGTTTTCACTTTTTCCCACATTGGTTCCAGAACATTTGTTAGTTCATGATCTGAATCCCAGACATGGAGTTCGGCGTTCGGTTGGCGCTTGACAAATTCCTTTGAGAAATCGACTGGCACTACATCGTCCTTTTGGCCGTGGAAAATTAAGCATGGCTGGCCGCACTTAGGGTAGTCAGGATACTGCAATCCGTCTTCCAACAATTGGTAGCCGACGCGACGTTTTTGTTGGCTGCCGTAGTGGAATACTTCCATGCTTCCTTCGCGGCGCCAAGCGTCGGTAACTTGAATCCCCAACTTTTCGGGCCAGCGGCGGGCGAACCCAAATGCAGGGGCCATTAAAACTACTCGACGCACTTCAGGATGTTGGGCCGCATAAAGAGTGGCCAGGTATCCACCCATGCTGGAACCGATTAGTGACACGGGACGGCCGTGGGCTTCCTCCTCAAGGATGCGCAGTTGGCGAGTGAGGGTCAGGTTTTCAAAATCGCCACCATCGAGAGCGGGAATTGATACTTGATGGCCGCTGGCGGAAAGGCGCTCGGCGAAGAATCTGGCCTTTCTGGAAGCGGGTGAGGAGGAAAAGCCATGCAGGTAGAAGATCACTTTCTTATGGTAGCGGTCAATCGGTGCGCAAGGCTGCGGCTGGATCTGCAAGGGCTGCACGGCGTGCGGGGATCCAGGAGGCGAGCAGACCAACGAGGCCCAGTGCGGCGGTGGCAAATATCCAACTGGTGATGTCCCAACCAAGCGGAGTGCCATCGAGGACGAAGAACTTCCCAATCGCCATGGAGATGGGGAAGGAGAGCAGGCAGCTTGCGGCAACGGCACGTAGGCCCCAGCGGGTTGCATCGAGGGCCAGACGCGGTGGCGACGCGCCTAGTGCGGCTTTGATGCCCAGTTCGCGGGTCATCTCAGCGAACGTTGCCAACAGGCTGAAGCCTAGGCCGAAGGTGACGATTAAGATGGCGAGACTGCCGAACAGGGTGAGCAACCAGGCGATGCTTCGCCGGGCGGTGAGTGAATTTTCAAGTCGAGCAGAAAGTGGTTGGAGGCCGATGCGTTGGATTTCCGGATCGACATTCCAAATTGCCTGGGACACTTCCTTTTTCAAATTGTCCGCAGGTAGCGCGCTGCGGATGAAGTATTGAAAGCCTTCCATGGCAATTTGATTTGAGGTGATGATGATTTGCGGTTCTGCTTGCAAGGCAAGGTCGCGATTCAATGTGTTGGCGACTATGCCGATGATGATGTGTTGTTGATACGGCTTCATAGCGAAACCGTTATAGAAACTGATTCGGAGTTTGCGGCCCAGAGGATTGTTGGATTCGGAAAGGTAGCTTTGTGCGAATGCTTGGTTCACAACGGCGACTCTGGGAGTACCCCAGCGGTCTGAGGAATTGAACATTCGGCCTTGGAGTAGGGGGATGCCAAGCATTGCCAGCAAGTCTGAATTGGCTACTCCGATCCGGGCAATTTTTTGCTGGTCCTGGGGTGTGGTTTCGCCGTCTATCAAAACGCGAGTTCGCGCATTGTTAATAGGCAGTGACACGCCACCGGCAGCAGCGGTTACGCCGGGGATGCGAGCCAACTCTTCAATTGAGCGTTGGTGGAACTGAATCATTTTTTCATCGGTGTTGTACTTTGCTTCTGGGATGCCAATGCCGGAAACCAAGATCTGTTCGGTGCGGAAACCTCGGTCTGCCTTGAGCAACGTTTGCACGTTTCCATAGATCGCGATTCCTGAATAGGTTAGTGTTCCGGTGAGAGTTAATTGCACAATGGCAAGGGCAGTACGTAGGGTTCGGGATCTTCTTGCGCCGCTGATGTGGAGATTGGCCGTTGGCTTTGACATCAGCAAGGGCGGTAATCCGCTCAACAGGCTGGCAAGAATCGCGCAGGCTGTAAGGGTGAGACAAGTTTGCCAATCGAGAGTGGCTTTGCTCCAAAGCTCAAACCGACTGAGCTCCGAGTTGAGCAAGGCAGAGGTGCGGATGAAATTCAAAAGTGAGGAAGCGCCAGCGATTCCGGCGATGGAACTGGCTGCTCCTAGCAGCGCGAGCTGACCCATTTGCCATGCTAGGACTTGACGCGCGGATGCCCCCAGACAGATTTGAATCGCGGCCTGACGCTGTTGGCGAGTCCATTGGGCGAGCCAGATGCCACTGGCATTCGCCATAGCTACCAGGAGCAGGACCAGCGCCGCCATCATCAGCCAGCGTAATAGGGGGAGGCGGTCCCCAAGAAGGGAAACGGTCAAGCTGTTGGAGGTGAACCGAAGGTTGCGATTTGTGGCTGGGAACTGAGATGCCAGCGCGGTTGAGCGGGCGTCCAAAATGGCTTGAAACTGCTGAGGGGTGGTTGCAGGTTTCAGTTTGACGACGGCGCCTAAACCACCTGCACCTCGGCTATTCCAATAGTCTGCTCTGTTGAGTGGGATGTAGATGTCGGGACTTTGACCGCGATAGGGGAACTCGAAAGATGGGGGGAGGATGCCGGCGATGCGATAGGGAATCGCATTGATGGTTAGGGTGCGTTCTGCGAAGGCCTGGGTGCCAACCAGCAAGCGTTGCCAAGAACTGTGCGAAAGCCACACCCAATTTTGATTTCCGCTTTGATCATGAGTGGTGGTGAGAGGCTGGCCAAGGGCTGGCTTGACCCCTAGGACATCGAAGAATTCACCACTGACTTGCAGAGAGAGAACAACTTCGACGTGCCCATGCGGTTGAGTCTGGACGCCCCAGGTGCGTGGGGAAAAGACGGCGGCCGATTGAATGGCTTCGTTTCGCACATCTTCCAAATCCATCCAAGTCAGGCCGCCGGATTGGCCTAGCTTCGAGGATTCCAGCGATAGCAGCCGATTTGGTTCCGGGAATGGAAGTGCACCTGAAAGGATGGGAATAGCGACAGCAAGTAGAGCGCCCACAACTGCAGTTGCAGAGCCTATGACCGCAATGAAGGCTAAGGAACCAAGCCAATGACGTAACCTCAGCCGCACCAGTAGTTTCAGATTCCACATCGGCCCATTTTACGTTAGTCTTTGCGGCGAGCGGACATTTCTTTGCCAACCGAAGTCATGGATGCTGCGTTCAGCAATCCGGCGGCTTTAGGGAACACATCGTGTTCTTCAATCTGAATGTGTTCGCTGTAAAGGGAACTGAGTTCCTCCACATCTGTCTTCAGTTTGGTCCAATCCGAAGGGCTCAGGATTCCACGCGCTGACCATAACATTCCCAATTGCTCGATGGTGGCTTGTAGGGAATGAATCCGGGTATGTTGCTTTTCCAGTTTGGCAAGGATTGTTTTCATGCCGCCTGCTTCTTTTAAGCGTGGAAACAAGCTTTCCTCCTCATCCGCAGAGTGTTTAGGGGCGGAATTCCGGAAGTAGTTTAAGCTCTGCTCAAGAGCTTTACGTCGTTCAGGATTCAGGGGTTCTGGTTTGTCGGCCACGGTCAAAGTCTCAAGTATGCTGAGGAAATCTTCGATGCGACGATGGCAACCGGTCAAGACCCCAATGGGGTCGGTAAAGTCGGAAAGTTTAGGAGCTCCAATTTTTAAAAGCATTTGCCTCTATCTAGGTTACGCTTTCCAAAACGGAAAAGCTCGTTTTTGTAAAAAGTATCGTCTTAATGAACAAGAAGAAGGGCCTATTTCCAGTTATTGCGGGATTTCAGCGCCTTGATCTGGGCCAAGTGGTGCTTTCCATGCCAGAGATAAAGCTGCAGAACGGAGTCCAGGGAGGACTTTGTGCCGTATTGCGGATGGACGTAGGTTCGGGACCATTGAGATCCTTCGATGGTTCTCCACAAGGCCGTCCAGCGGGCTTGTACGGCCGCGTAGTGCGTAAGGGCGATTGCAACGGGCAGTTTGGAATCGTCAAGTTTGGCCCAGAGGTCTTCCTGATAGGGTTTAATCACTGGGTCGACTTCTGTGAGAGTTAGTTTCGTGCGGATGTAGCCGTTGGAGTGGGAGTCTGGCAGATGATGGCAGACTTGACGGACGGTCCACCCTTCGGGTCGGTAGGGTGTTTCCAATTGTTCGTTGGAAAGACTGGCCACAGCCATGGCCAGTTGGGTAGGTGCGGTGGCAAATTCATCGATCATAGCGGAACGTTGGCTGCCGGTTAAGTTATCGAGATACTGCGGTTCCCCAATGGGATAGCGAAGGTCGTCCATTTAGATTTTGGTTTGCCGTCCTTTCATCATCTCTTCCAATTGGCTTTGGGGTAGAGCCATTTTCACTCTTACGGATTTGGCGTTCTGGGTGAGTTGCATGGAATCAAGAGCGCTTGCGAATGCACTGACTTCCTGATTTTCACGATTGAGCTGGACCATGTTGGTGAGAAAGCGCAACACGTCTGCAAAAGCTCCCGCATCTTTTTCAGTTTTAGCTGTGGCTTCCATGTTGAGTTCTACTGAACTGGTGGAGAAACGCAATCCCATGGCGGCCTGGTCAATTGCGTTCAAGAAATCCCCTTTTAGCATTCCGTCCATAGGGCCGGCGCTTTGTCTGGAATTGGATTTGGCAGACGACTTAGCATTTCCTTTCATTGCGCTCATGGGGGCGGTTGTGATCATCCAGATGTCGTTTGATTCCCTCAGTGTTTGGACCTTGGTGGCTTTCATTGGTTCCATTGAAGACGCGCCTGAGTTGCGGCTAGCCGCTGCCCTGACGGATTCCAAATCCCCAACAATGGCAGTGTGTCCTGCTACCAGGAAAAAGCCATTTGCCTTGTTGCCTTCCTGGCGGAAGATTTCAATTCCGTTCCGGATCTCAGATTGTAGAGGGCCAAGGGACTTCAATTGTGTCGTGATCCTGCTGGCATCAAAGCGACCACGAACGATGACAACACCTGATCCTTCGTTACCGGGACCAGTTGCCGATGCGATTAGGATTTCATCGAAATCGCGCTTTGGATCAACGCCAGCTGCCTCAAAGAATCCTTTGGGAATGCTTTCGATGATGGAACGGGCAAAAGCAGAAGACTTCGCCTTCTGCACATCCACCCCGGCAAGGTATTTGGCATCCGGCATGACGAAGTTGAGCAGATTCGGATCGGCGGCGAATCCAAATTGAGAGACGGCGAAGAAGGCTGAAAATAAAAGAGTGCGCATTGTAGCTCCTGGTCTAATAACGGTTCCGGGAGGCTAAAAGTTCCGGCTTCTTTACGGGCACTTGTTCCACGATCTCCACACCAAAGCCTTCGAGGCCGACCACTTTGCGTGGATGATTGGTGAGCAGGCGGATTTTGTGCAGGCCAAGGTCGGCTAGAATTTGCGCGCCGATGCCGGCTTCGTGCTGTAAAACGCGCTGCTGGTTTCCGGTGAGCGGCGTCATAGCGTGGACTGATTCCAAGTGCGGAGGCATGTCTTCCCGGCGGAATACTTTGTAGCCCGGGCCTGTCTGGTGGAGATAGACGATTACTCCTGAGCCATTTTCTGCAATTGCCTGCATGGAGCCCTTGAGGGTAGCAGCGCATTCGCAATCGGAGGAATGAAAAACATCGCCAAAAACACAGTGAGAGTGCATGCGGACCAGCACGTTGTCCTGCTCAGCAACATCGCCCATTACTAAGGCCATATGTGTGTCTGAGGCGATAGCACTTTCATATGCAATGGTTCGGAACAAACCGAATTCCGTGGGAAGAATACCTTCGGCTTTGCGCTTCAGAAACCGCTCATTTTCCAATCGGTAGCGGATTAAGGCGGCCACCGAGATCATTTTCAGGCCATGTTGCTGGCAGTAGGTAACTAGATCGGGCACTCGCGCCATGGTGCCGTCTTCCTTCATGATTTCGCAAATTACGCCGCCAAGAGGAAGGCCGGCGAGACGAGCTAGATCGACTGCTGCTTCGGTTTGTCCGGCGCGGACAAGAACACCCCCTTCACGGGCTCGCAATGGAAACATGTGGCCGGGTCTGGCAAGATCAGAAGGGCGGGTTTCAGGCCGCATGGTCAACTGAATGGTTAAGGCGCGATCGGCGGCGGAGATACCTGTGGTGACACCGTGAGCGGCGTCGATTGATTCGCAGAACGCGGTTCCAAACTGCGAGGTGTTGTTCGAGGTGACTAGCGAAAGGCCAAGTTCATCGCAACGATTTGGGCTTAATGCGAGGCAGATTAGTCCGCGACCGTGAACGGCCATGAAGTTAATAATTTCTGGTGTTGCTTTGCTGGCAGCAACGGTAAGATCGCCTTCGTTTTCGCGATCTTCATCATCTACAACCACCACCATTTTTCCTTGGCGGAAGTCTTCAACAGCTTCAACAATCGAGGCAAAGGGCATAAGGGGCTAGTCAGCTACCCTTCTATTTTACTACCCGGCCCAAGCCGAAGAAGGGTTGCTTCTGGACATGGATCTGGTTGGCAGTGGATTTGCCTGATCCGCCGTGAGGAATGTTCCTGAAATGTGATCGTGCCACGAGAGAGTCTCTTCATCAAGGAAGACCCAGAGAATTCCAATGCCAGAAGCGAATATGCTGAGGACATTGGAAAGTACGCGGTGTACCCGGGCTTGTGCCTTTGGACTGCGTCCATCAAAATCAGTCAACCTCAATCGCAAGTACTGCGCGCCCAGAGTTTCCGCGCCGGCAAAGGCCCAGAAGAGTTGGTAGAAAAGCGGCAATATTGCGAGCAAAGAACCGAACAAGATTTTGTTTTCCGTTGGTCCGAAATCGAACTCACCACCGCCGTACACGAAGATTCCAGCGAAGAGAGCGATTGAGAATAGAATCATGCAAACGTCAACCATTGCCGCAAGGGCACGATGCATTACAGTTGCAACCCGATAATCGCAGTAAAGTGAGGAACGAACTTCTTGGCCCAATTGGCGGAATTCCAATTTAGGTAAGCCAAAGAAATCCAACACGCCTTGATCAAACTTTTCGAGCTGCTGGCGCTTAGGGTTAGTGGAACGTTTCCTTGGGGCGGCAGTTTGGAAAGATGTTTCGCTACCGTCGATAGAAACAAGCTTGGTGGTTTCAGCTCCGAAGAGGCGCCGCTGAACTGGGAAGCTTGCTGTGGAAGCTTCGACCCTACCACCGGCAAATGTTGTGAATTCGACGTCCCGTTCGAGTACTGCGACCGGAGCGGAGACGGGTTCACTTTCGACAACAACTTCGTATTTTCTAGCAGTAGCGTCCCGGCTTACCGGATAGGATCCGCTGGCAAAAGATGGTGTGTATTTGACCAAACGGCGCTGGCACTTGCGGCAACGGTGGTCATTTTCAGCATTTGTGGTCCTGCAGTATTCGCAGATCATAAGTTCTTTTCGGTCCCCTATTGAAATCCTCAACCAACCAACTTTCGGTGTTTACCGAAAGCCTATTGATCCAGGCTCCAGATCCGTGCTACGGTTTTCGATTGAAGCAATCGACCCAAGCACTGACCTCCTCCACTTTTTTCCCTTTATTCCAAGCTGAAACAGCTCGAAAGTACTACTACCACGAACAGGCCTCTAAGTTCTTTATTATGATTGGGCCCAGTATCTTTCATAACATTATTCCTAAGAAATGTCACGAACTATTATTTCCTAAGTACTGCAGGTTCCTGGCAGCACCCTCCATATCGGCTGTTTCCCTTAGCAACTACACGGTGTTGTGCCTAGGACTTTTCTTATGTGGAATTGTTAATGCTCAGATTAGACCCCCCGTGGTATCAGGTCCTCAACCTATGCAGTCGGTAGTCCAGCCACTTGGCACCAAAAGGACACCCTTAAAGCGCACCAGTGGTCCGGCGGCAGATGAAATTCGCGTGCAAGCGGTGACCCAGGATGCGGAAGGATCATTGAGGAAACTTAGAGGAGCGGTGGAGATTGAGACGACCGAGTTTCTTTTGAAAGCGGATGAAGTGGACTATGACGAAGAAACCAAGTGGGTTGAAGCTCGGGGCAATGTGTTCTTCCAGAATTTCGATGGTGGGGAGGAAATCCATTGCGAAAGAGCACAATACAACATGGAAGAAGAGAGTGGCCGGTTCTATGCGCCGAAGGGGAAAGCGCCGGCTAAAATCGAGGCGCGCAGAGGGGTACTTTCGTCTACTAACCCATTTATTTTTGAAGGTAATTGGGCAGAAAAAATAAAGGATCGCTATATATTGTACGACGGCTTCGTGACGAACTGTAAGTTGCCTAAACCGTGGTGGCGATTGACGGGGCCCAAGATCGACATTATCCCTGGGGATCGAGCGATAGCATATCGTTCGTACTTCAAAGTTCGGAAGGTTCCGGTGTTGTATGCACCGGCCTTTTACAAGTCGTTGGAAAAACTGCCCAGACGGAGTGGTTTGCTGACCCCAAGCGCTGGGGTCACAACTCGTTTCGGGAAGGTGATTAGTGCTGGTTATTTTTGGGCCATCAATCGTAGTTATGACTTGACCTACCGCGGCCAACTATATACGGAAAGAGGGTTAAGAAATCACATTGATTTTCGTGGGAAACCAAATGATAATACTAACTTTAATTTTCTTTTTGAAGGTATAAAAGATCGCGGGAAATTGCAGGATAACGGGGCGCGGTTAAAGCAGGGCGGGTACTTGATGGCGCTGACTGCGCAATCAGTTTTGAAGTATGGATTTGAAGGGCACGTCAACGCCAACTACTTAAGTTCCTTTACTTATCGTCAGGCATTTTCTCAGAGCTATAACGAGGCCATCTATTCGGAGAACAACGCTATTGGGTATCTCTCCAAGAACTGGGACACTTGTTCCTTCCATTTCATCGTTGCCCGGCATCAGGTTTTTGGAAGCGAGAAACCGGACGATCAAGTGGTCATCAGCAAGCTGCCGAGTTTTGAATTCAATTCCCGGGACAAGCGGGTCAATCAGAAAGTTCTGCCTGTATGGGTATCCTTTGAGTCCTCGGCATCTCTGCTTCGCCGCCAGCAGCCCTTATTCCAGACCAGAGCGTTCATGGACCGGTTGGATGTGGCTCCGCGCATCATGACGGCGTTTCGGATTGGTGGATTTAATTTTCTGCCGTCGCTCTCAGCCAGAGAGACTCATTACTCAGAGCGGAAGGATCCAGCGACCTTCCAGGTTACTGGGGAGAACATCGACCGGCGGGCAATTGAGTTTGGATTTGACATGATTCCACCTTCGGTGGAGCGAACCTATGATGCGCCGAAATGGCTGGGTGAGAAACTGAAACATGTGATTGAGCCCAGGGCGTCCTTCCGTTACGTTTCCGGAGTGCGTGATTTCAATGAACTAATTCGTTTCGATCAGACTGATTTGATCAGCAATACCAAAGAGGCGGAAGTGAGCCTTACCAATCGATTTTTCACAAAACGCAATGGGAATGTGGAAGAGGTGTTTACCTGGCAGTTGTGGCAGCGGCGATATTTCGATCCTGATTTCGGCGGGGCTTTGCAGATTGGCCAGCGTAACGTGTTGCAGAGCACGAACCAGTTAACTGCGTATGGATTCTTGGATCAGCGGAGGAACTATTCTCCAATTGTGAGTGCGGCCCGGGCCAAGCCACTGCCTTGGATGGGCATAGAATGGCGGGCTGATTTTGATCCGTTACGAGGAATTATCACCAATACCGGATTTACTGTTGACGCGCGTAAGGGGCAAGTATTCGCGGCTTTTGGTCATAACAAAGTTGCGAAAATTCCCTTGCTATCGCCTGAAGCTAACCAGATTGTTGGGCGGATTGGCTATGGCAACGAGCAGCATAAGGGGTGGAACACTGGCTTCAATGCTGTGTACGACTATCGGCAAGGGATTCTTCAATATGCCGTGACGCAGGTGAGTTATAACACCGATTGCTGCGGCATTTCCGTACAATGGAGACGGTTCAGTATTCCTACCCGCAACGATAATCAGTATCTGTTTTCTTTTGCTGTGGCCAATATTGGAACTTTTGGGACGCTGAGGAAGCAGGAACGGCTTTTCTAATTTGAATACCCAAAAAGCAAGAAGAGCGGGCCATATGGACCCGCTCTTCTGCCTTTGAAACACTCAGATTCTAGTCAGGAATGACAAGCACATCACCAGGGTGAATCACCGACTTGTCGTTCACCAATTGGCCAGGATTTCCTGCGATGATTTTCGGATACTGCGCGCCGTTGCCGTAAAATTGAGCGGCGATTTTCCAAAGGGAATCGCCTCCAACTACGGTGTAGGTTCTTACTGGCGGGGCAAGGCTTTCGTCGATCGACAGATCGCAGGTTAAGTCGCCAAAGCTGGAGTCAGTCAGTTTGATCTGGTTCCAGATATCATTCTTGGTATCTTCCGAAGGGGCTGCACCTTGCAGAAACAGCTTATTGTCCTGTACGTGGCAGTGGGCGAGTACGACACCTTTCTGCTTGATCAGGTTCAAAACGGATTGGTACTTCAACTTTAATTCGTCAACGCGTTCCATAGTTTCTCCTCAAAATTATTTTCGGGGCCGGGAACCCCATCTGCTGGTTAAAAAATCTACCAGCTGATTTTTGTATTCCGGTTTCACGTTCGCGCCCCACCGGACCATTTTATCCACTTCTCTATCCCATTGGCCACGATTTAATCGTTGCTGTTCGATGACATCGCTGTTGTGGCAAACCATGCAGGTGGAACGAAACTCGGCGGGTAGTTCGGGTTGACGCTCAAACGCGGGTTTTGGAGGAGCGGAAACTGCACTAGATATGTTGATCCCCACTGTGTGAACTGCGTTGTGGGCATAGCCGGAAGGATTCCATTCCTGCACGAAAGGCTGCAACTCACCTGAAGCAGTGCGGGCTCGGGCCATCACTTGGTAGTAGGCTTCTTTAGCTGGCGTCCAGTTATAGGTCCATTGGCTCCATCCGTATTTGCCGCCGGTTACTTTGACCAATGCGGGGCGCCAGGAGCGTCCGCCATCTGTGGAAATATCAACACCTGCCACTGGGGATTCGCCGCTCCAGGCAACGCCGGAGAGCTTAGCCAGCCCGGGGGCAAGGGTGGTGCCGTCGGCATGACTGGCAATGATGCTCTTGATCCGCAAGGAAGTGAGTGGCGACATTGCTGCGGGGTCAATAGCGGATCCTGGAGCAATGTTCTTGCCTGGATGGCGGTAGGCGGTCTTCATGAAAAAGCCATCAAACTCTTTGTCCAGCACTTCAATTTTGGTTAACCATTTCACCCAACTATCGCCGGCCCAGCCTGGGGCGATGACGCGCAATGGAAACCCATGGGAATCGGGCAGTGTTTCACCGTTCATTTCGTAGGCGAGGATGGTGTCAGGATCGAGAGCCTTCTTTAGAGGGATGCTGCGCTTGAACTCCGGCATTTTGCCAACGGGGACGTCGGCTCCGTCGAAAAGGATCTCGCGTGATGAAGGTTTCAGGCCACAGCGCTTCAGAACATCGTCGAGGCGGACTCCGGCCCAGCGGCCATTCCCAACAGCGCCGTATTCCCACTGCAAGCCAGGGACGGTTGGTTCATAGAGGGCACGGCCATTGCCGGCGCATTCCAAAACGCTGACCAATTCAACGCGGGGCATTTTCTTCAGGTCGGCTATGGTAAGCGTTAGAGGATTGGCAACGTCGCCACTGATGGTGAGGCGCCAGTCATTGATGTCCACTTTGGGTAGATAGTGGTGGCTGCGAACGAAAAAATTCTCAATTGGCGTGATGGCGTGACTGAATCCAGACATTGGCATTTCCAGATCCTCTGGACGAGCAGCCCGGACGAGCATGTCTTTTTTTAGAGCGGCGGAACTGAACGGCGCTGAGGCGGCCATCATTGCTAGAAGTTGCCGACGGTTGAGGAAGTGCATTCCTCATGATTCTAGCGCAAGGAGCTTACCAGGTGATTCGGAATTCGGAGAGGCCGCCTTCGCGGATTTCTATTTCTTGTTCCTTTGGATCATGGCCTGGCGCGGTGATTCGGATTCGATGCTTGCCTGTGGGTAGGGTGAGGATGGCGGGGCTACGTTCTGATCTGACATTGCCATCGACCATGATTTCCGAACCTGCGGGTGTGGTGATGATACTTAATTGTCCAGTGGATTGCTGCAAAGGAACGTTCAATTCCGTTTGCTCAGGAACCTGGAAAACCCGGAATGCGGATTGATGTCCAGTGAGGCTGGCGGAGAACGTGTGACGCCCGGGAGTCAGCGTGAGGGAGCAGGGTGATGTGCAAGTTGGCGAGCCAGAATCGACGACAATTTTAGCGGAGGCGGGGACTGTGGTGATGCGAACTGCGAATTCTGTGGTGCCAAGGTTTTCCTTTGGTGGTGTTGGTGCGGGAGCATCAAAGGGTTCCACGATGGTTGGCTTGCGAGGCTCGACCACAACCGGTTCGTCCTTGGGTTGTTCTGGAGTGGCCGGGAGTTTTGGTGTTGTGTCTGGAATGATTTGAGCTGGTAAGGCTTCGGTTGGCTGGGTTGCTTGTTCGACGACAGCCGGAGGACTGTTGAAATAAGTGAAGGCTCCGATTCCGAGTGCAGCCAATGTGGCGACGCCGAGGATGACTGTAAATATGCCGAACCTTGAGTTGCCACCTGCCGGTTTGGGTTGTTGCTGGCGAATGAAAGGTGGAGGAGGTTGAGTGTCGATAGGGGCGATGATAGGATTGAACGCCAAGGTTGGAAGGGATTGTTCGACTTGATGAGCTACGGTTGAGAAATCGCCGGAAAGTGCTTTGACGAAAGAAACGCAGTCATCGAATCGAGCTTCGAAGTTCTTGGACAGAACACGAATCAAGGCGGATTCGATGGTTGAAGAAAGTGAGCTGTTGAAATGGCGGGCAGGTGGTGGCGATTGCGAGACAATCTGGAACAACAACGCGGGAACTGAATCGGCTTTATAGGGAGTATGACCGGTAAGCATTTCGTAGGCCAGCACGCCCAGCGAAAACTGATCGGCACGGGCATCGGCGGGTTTACCTTGAATCTGTTCCGGTGCCATGTAGGTGGGTGTGCCCAGCAAGGTTCCGGTGTGAGTGGTGTTTTGCGATTGCATGCGAGCCACGCCAAAATCTGCAATTTTGACAAGCCCTTCGCGAGTGACGATTAGGTTCGCGGGTTTGATGTCGCGGTGGATAATGCCCTTGGAGTGAGCGAAATCAAGAGCTGCTGCGGTCTGTTCCAGGACGCTGCGGGTTTGGGAGGGAGACAATTGCTTGCGCGGAAGGAGTTGCTCGAGTGTTTCGCCTTCGACGTATTCCATGAAGATAAATGCCGAGCCGAGTTCTTCTTGAATGTCGTAGACGGTGACGATGCCGGGATGTGAAAGCGAACCTGCAGACTGAGCTTCACGAAACAAACGTTCGTGGATGCGTTGGCGTTCAGCGGGATCGGCGACTTCGTCGAGGCGAATTTGCTTTATTGCGACAACGCGGCCGATGAGGGGGTCGCGGGCACGATAGACGACGCCGCTTGCGCCGCGACCTGCCTCACCCTCGACAACATAGCGGCCAATAGTTTGCATCCCTTCAATATTTTAGCAAGGGTGGGAGTGCACGATATTCATTCTTGGGAGTTCAATGTTGTGGAAAGATCCGGTGTGGAAAGATCCGAAAGATCCGGGAAAGATCCGGGGGAAAATCCGGGGACGGTGGTAACAAT